>JBILPY010000150.1:0-8398 GCA_044373575.1 Prosthecobacter sp.
GAAAGCCGAGCTACGGGTTCGGCCTGCGCGACACTTGCGGAGAGCATCAGAAGCGCGGCGAATTTTGCCAAAGCCAAGGGTTTAAGCGTGGGAGCGCGATCTAGCACGGCGGCGACGAGGCGGCAGCCGGAGTCGCGATACATGCGGAGGCTGTCGCTCACGCTTTGCACGCGAGTGCTGCCGCTGGAGCCGATCCAAAGGAGGTTCGGCAGCTTTTCAGCGAGCATGAGTGACTCCGGCTGCTCGACGGAAGGCAGGGTGATGAGAATGACGACTTCAGGAGCACTGCGCCATTTGGCAAGCGAGGCCCACCACTGCTGGCGCTGATCGGGTGTCCATGCCCAGGCTTCATCGGTGCTGAGTGTGCAGACTTCACCGCGATGCAGGCGAAGATGAGTGGTGACGAGTTCAGGATCACCCACGGCATCACGCAGGCTGAAGGTGGCGCTGTCAGAAGCCGGCACTATGGCGATGTTGCTGAGGCCACGGCGCACGGCTGCCGAGGCGAGGCGCTGCGTCATGCGGGCGGCGGATTCGGCGTCGCCATCATGCATGATGCCACAGACGGTGGCCTCACCGCGTGCCGGGATGACGAGCATCGGCTGGAGGCGCGTCCAGGTGCGGAAGGCCCACGCGGGCTCGCTTTCAAGCAACTGACGCTGATCCGCTGGCATGAGGCCGATCACCGGCACACCAGTGGCGCGTTTCAGATCACCACCGCTGCGGATGTGGCCATCGAGCAAGCTTAGCATGATCACCGCGAAGGCCACGAGTCCTACTCCGGCGGCAAAACCTCCGCCAGTGGCCATAGCGAGCTTTTGGGTCGGCGGCACGCTTTCGATGTCCTGCGGGCGATCCATGGCAAAGAGCTTGAAGAAGCCCTGCGCATTTTCTTCGAAGAGCATGGCCTCACGCTGGCGGCTGGCGAGCAAAGCGCGGGAGGACTCCAGCGTTTGCTGCTTCGATTTGATGCGGGCGTATTCCATCGCCTTGCGCGGGAGCTGTGAGAGGCGCTCATTCAGGCCATCGCGCACGGTGTTGAGCTTCGTGAGCTGTTCAGCCATGACTTTCTTCTCGGATCGCAGCCGCACGAGGTCGAGGTAGAGACTCTCTGCCACGCTGCTTTCACCCGGCTTCGGCGGCGCGTCGGCTCGTGGGCCAGCGGTGGCGATTTGCTGCTCCATGGCGGCAAGTTTTTCGCGGGCCTCCATCATGGTGGGATGCTCGTTGGTGTAGCGCACGGCCAGCTCGGCCACCTCGCGGCGTGTGGCGTCAAGACGGGCGGCATTCGTGTCCACTTTGGCGAGTTCCTTCTCCACGCCCTGGATGCGGAGGTCGAGGGTTTCGTGGTCGAGCTTCAGCGTTTCGTATTTGAGCGTGAAGTTGCCGAGTTCGCCGAGCCAGGCGTCCATTTGCTTGTCGGCGTCGATGAGCTGCTCGCGGCGGCCATAGTCGAGGAGTTCTTCGTTGGCCTTCACGAGGTCGCCATCGGTGCGCTCGATCTGCTGCTGCAAAAACTCGCGCATTTCCGAAGCGGAACCGCGCTGGAGTTCACGGGCGAGGTTAAGCACCTCCGAGGTGTAGGCCTGGAGCATTTGCAAAGCGATGTCCGGGCTTTGATTGGAGGTCATGCTGATGGAGACGATGTCGGTGTTACGCATCGGCGTGACGACCAGACCAGCGCGGAGTGCGCTCTCGGGCACGCGGCCTTCGAGGCGCTTGCTGGCGGCCTCGACCATGGCGCTGGAGTGCATGAGGCTTACAAAGGTCGGGATGCTGAAGTCGCGTGGCTTGAAGCTCTCACCGGAGTCGGACTGGCGGAAGGCGGAGGCAGTCTCCTGCTTGATGATCTGAGCCTCAGCGGAGTGCAGGGTCTCGAAGCGTGACTTGCCGACCACGAACAACGCCGCGCCGAAGATGCTGCCGAAGATGAGCATCAGCCACCAGCGGCGAACGAGCGCGTCGATGATGCGCAGCGGGTCAAAGGGCAGCTTGATGGCAGATGGGGCTTCTTTCGGCTCGGCATCGACTTCGACGATCTCCGAGCGGCGACGTGCAGTCACCGGACGGCGCAGCGTGCGCGGCGGGACGTTGAGTGGAAGCGGGGATGGAATAGCGAGATCGGACATGGTGACAAAGTGTTCCATCCGAGCGGTGAAGCGACAATCCCCCCAGGTGGGTGGCTGTGGCGCGTCGTAGCTTGGCTCTCCAGAGCCGAGACGAGCATCCCCTGACTCTCTTCGGAGCGCAGGGTCTTGTTCTGGAATCCGGAGCCTTCGGTCTCGGTTTTGGAAAGCCGAGCTACGCCAGATACGCGGCCAGGACTTGATCGGCGTTTTTGGACCAGTCGAAACGTTGGGCGTTCTCCAAACCGGCGCGCACCAGGTGGGCGCGTCGGTCTGGACTTGAGGCGATCAATCGCAAGGCTTCGGCGATGTCGAGCACGTCTTCGGGATTCACGTTTTGAGCGGCATCTCCGACGACTTCATCCAGCGATCCGGCGATGGAGCTGATGACGGGCGTCCCACAGGCCATGGCCTCGACGGGAGGCAGGCCGAAGCCTTCGAACAATGATGGATAAGTCATGCATGACGCGGCTCGGTAGAGGTCTGGGAGCGCGGCGTCCTCCACGAAACCCAGTGTGCGGATGTCGGCGGCATACGGCGAGGCTTTGACGGCGGCGTGGATGTGCTCGGCACCGTGCCAATCGCTCCCGGCGAACACCAGCTGCCAGGGGCTGCCTGTACGCTTCTTGAACGAATCAAAGGCTTCGATGAGGCGGACATGGTTCTTCGCGGGATGCTCCAGTCGTGAGACATAGAGGAAAAAGGGCTGGTCGAGTCCCCAGCGCAGCCCGGCGTAGGCCTTCGCTTCGGCTTTGTCGCCGGGATTGAATCGTGTGTGGTCGATGCCGTTGAGGATGATCTTCTGCTGCTCCAGTGGGACTCCAAAGAAGCGCTGCACATCGCGGGCGGTGTTGGTGCTGACGGCGATGACTTGATCCTGCCTCTTGGCGAGGCTCTTCACGACCACGCGACCGTAAAACATCCGCGCGAGGTCGTATTTCCCCTTCACATGAAAAGGCGCGAGATCGTGGATGGTGGAGACGAGCTTGCAGGGTGCCTTGTGCAGCATGCGGCGGTAGCTGGGCACATGCAGCACGTCGATCTGATTGTCGGCGATCCACCGTGGCAGCACAGTCTGATGCCAGAGGATGTTCTTCACCGCTGGACGCCATTTTTCGGCAACGGGCACGATCCGCATCTTGTCGCGGGCGAAGTCGAATAGCGGCACATCCTCCTCCAGCACGAGGAGACTGAAATTCACGTCGTCCGCATGAGCGAGGAGAGCGCGAGTGAGGGCGAGGACATACTGACCGACGCCGCTTTTGCCGCGCTGCATGACACTGGTGGAAAGGGCGATATTCATACGCGTTGAGGAGCGTTGGAGGTGATGAGTGAAGTGGCGATTTCGCGAATGGAACCGATGCCAAAGACGACGAGGTCGGTGGAGTAGCGCTTCAACAGGCGGCGCGGCTCCTGAGCGAGGCGGTAGATCCACTCCATGCCGGCGACCTGCATCCAGCGCGGAGCGCGCTTTACGGTTCCGGCCAGGAAATCAATGGTGGCACCGACACCGATGCTGACCGGCACGCCGAGGGCGGCGTAGTTCCGGGCGATCCACTTCTCCTGCTTCGGACAGCCGAAGGAGACGAGCAATAAATCGGGTTTGGCATCGCGCACGCGTTCGCAGATGCCTTTGTGATCCATTTTGTCGAGTGGGGCGAACGGAGGTGAATACGAACCTGCAATTTGGATGTTTGGATGCTTGGCCTCGACATTGTGAACGGCCCTGCTGAGAGCACGAGGCTCACCACCGAGGAAGAAGACACGCCAGCCTTCTCGTTCGGCTCTTTCCAGCAGTTGCGGGACGAGATCGGAACCTGCGACTCGCTCGGGCAAAGCGCGGCGCAGGAGTTTGGAAAGCCAGACGAGCGGTGTGCCATCGCAGACGACGAGATGTGCTTCATTGAGGATGCGGCGCAGTTCGGTGTCTTTGCGGGATTGCACGAGGAAATCGACATTGGCGGTGGCGAGGTAGTGCGGCTGTTTCGTAGCGATCATGCCGCCGATGCGATCCAGTGTTTGCGGCATGGTGACAACATCGAAGGGCACATTCATGAGGCGCACTTGCTTCCGCTGCTCAGGATCGAATCGCCGATACTCGGCGCTGAGGCCCGCGCCAATGCTGCGCCAGCCGAAGCGCTCTTTGGCGATGCGTATGCCACTCTCACGCAAGTGCTGACGAAGTGGCGAATTTTGCATGGCGCGCACGATCTGATCGGCAAAGGCAGCCGCTGTGTCGGCGAGCAGAATGTTTGCACCATGCGTCAATCCGAGGCCCTGGGCTCCGATGGTGGTGGAAACGACAGGCGTGCCGATGGCGAGGCTTTCGACGATTTTCAACCGTGTGCCGCCACCGATGCGCAGGGGCACCATTTGCAGCCAGGCTCGGCGGTAATAGGGCCGAACATCAGGAACACTACCAGTCACGGTGACGCCGGGACGCTGGGCATAGGCCTCAACTTCGGCGATGGGCGATTTGCCAACGATGAGCACTTGAAGGCCAGGAACACGCTGAAGCAGATGCTCATGGATCTCGCCAAAGAACCAACGCAGGGCATCGACGTTCGGCATGTAGTCCATGGCACCGCAAAAGAGCACGGTGGGTTGGGCGTTGCGCGGCTCGGGGTCGGTGTCGGCGCGGAAGTAGTCGAGATCGACTCCGTTGGCGACGACCTTCAAAGGTGCGGTCTTGCTGATGTGCTGACGCACGAAGACTTCGTCATCGGGCCCGCAGAGCACCTGAAGCTGGCTGCGTTTGGCGACACGTTTTTCGAAGCCGCGCATTTTGACGAGGCTTTCCCAAGCGAGGAACTTGTCCTTGAGCGTGCGGGTATTGAAAGCGGCCTGCTGGGTCTGGAATTGGAGGTCCACGCGGCTGCGGTCGATGCTGAGCGGGATGTCTTTGTGTTCGTCGAGGAAGTATTGCGCGAGGACGATGTCGCAGACGTGAACGAGGTCGTATGAGTTGCCCTTCAGTTGATCGCAGATTGCCTCGGCGATGTGTGGTAGATTCCAATGATGAATGGAAGAAGGTGTCCGGCTAAAGAGACGGTTCGGGATGAGCTTCGGCCACGCTGGATGCTGGAATGGCACGAAGCGCACATCGCGGCAGAACTCCTCAAACACGTGCCGCTCTTCGATACGCTCGCCATTTTCACTTAGTGCGATGAGATCGACGGTGTGCTCGCGTGCGAGTTCACGCAGGAGGTGAAAGGTGCGCTGGAAGGTACCGCGGTCGATGGGGTATGGGATGTAGGGGTAGATGACGAGGATGTTCATGGGTGCGATGAAAGTGTGGTGCAGAGCTGAAGGAAGCGCATCGCCCGCAAGTGAGGGGGGATTGGACGTAGCTTGGCTTTCCAAAGCCGAGACGAGCGTCTCCTGACTCACTTCAACACGATGGACTTCTTCGGACACCGGGAGACTCCAATCTCGGCTTTGGAAAGCCGAGCTACGGTGGGTCAGTTGAAGCGATGCCAGAGGGTCTCGTAGGCTTGAACGCGCTCGCGTTGAACGGTGGAGTTGATCCAGAGCATCTCGGTCAGTGCGTGGAGCAGGGCTTCGCGGGGATGTCGTTCGATGGGTTGCGGAATACCCAGGGCGACGTGAGGTGTCCGCAGATGCTGAAGGACGTTCTTCCACGCGGGCTGCTCAGGGCATTTGTTGATCTTGCCGGAGGCGTAGTCTGAGGCGCTAAGAAAGGGATGTGCGAGGCGTTGGCTTTCGAGGCGCAGAAAGAGATCTTTGGCGAGCGCTGAAACCTCAGCGTGCAGCTTGGTTAGCTCTTCACGGCTTAGGGTGCTGTGCTGCGGATGAAGCTTGAAGGCGACCCCATTGGTGTGGTGCCGATGGAGAGCTGCGTCAGCCGCCAGTCGTTGATGACGCTCTATGCAACTCCAGTGGTAGCGGCCTTGGGCGGCGAGGAGGGCGTCGCCTAGAGCTAGCTGTGCTTTGGCGATGTTTCGGGCCACAAAGTCGGCGTCGTCCGGGGTGAAGCCGCCCTTCTGGAGACGTGCTTTGGCAAAGAGGAGGCCGGAACTGCGATTGAAAAGAAGTCGGGTGACTTCGTGCAGCGGGATGCGAGCGGCATCACGATGATGCTCAGTGTTTTTGAGCAATCTGTCATCTCCGATGAGCCAGCGGTGGCCCATGACGAGGTCGTAATAGAACATGCTTGGCTTTGCCTTGCGGAGAAC
This sequence comes from Prosthecobacter sp., assembly GCA_044373575.1. Classification (GTDB taxonomy): domain Bacteria; phylum Verrucomicrobiota; class Verrucomicrobiia; order Verrucomicrobiales; family Verrucomicrobiaceae; genus Prosthecobacter. Next base: position 6,323 of record JBILPY010000150.1, read on the forward strand.
AGCGCTGGAGATGATTTTGAACTCGACCTCGATTTTTGCACCGGGTGTGAGGCGCTCGCCAAGCTCATGCAAGGCGGCTTTATAGCGGCGGTCATTCAGCAGTGTGCTGCCACGGATGAAGACGAAAAACTCGAGGTCGTTGTAGGGCTGGTCGCCTTCTTTGGTGCGCAGCACACCGCCTTCGCCACGACCGTATCCGCCTGCGAGTGCGATGCCTTCTAGCCGATGGGCGGGTATGATGGCGAGAATGCCTTCGCGCACTTGCTCGCAGACATCGGCGAGGTGTTGCTCAAGCGTTGGGCTGCCATCGCGGGTGAATCGGGTGCTCATGCGCTGAGAAAATCCTCCACTTGATCGACTATGGGTTTCATGGCGAAGCGCTCGCGGACTTCGCGATGGCAGTTTTTGGTGATCGTTCGGCGGAGTTCGGCATCTCTCTGCAAGTGCAGGATGCGCTCGGCAAGCTGGCCTGGATCACCCGCTTCATAGGTGAGGGCGTTTTCGCCGTGGCGGAAGAGTTCGCGGCTTCCGCCCGTCATGGTGCCTATGACGGGCAGACCGCAACTCATCGCTTCGAGTGGAGTGAGGGCAAAAGGTTCCTCCCATTCGGAGGTGAAGAGTAGCGCATCATGCGCGCGATAGACGTCTGGCATCTGATCTGGCGTGGCGCTGTGCCAGGTGACAGGAAGGGCGTGGTCTTGAGCGAATTGTTTGAGCTTGGCGACGTAGTCGGCATCGCCTTTGCCATAGATGCGAAGTTCGCCTTGGAAGCGTTCTTTGAGCAAAGCCAGCGCACGTAGCGCGGTATGAATGCCCTTGTCCTCGGCAAGGCGGCCGACCCAGAGCCAGTTCCGTGGTTCGCGGGTGACGGGTGAGCCGCTGAAGTAATCCGTATCGACGGGGCAATGGATGACGATGCCATGATTCACGTCGTAGCCTTGCTCAGCGGTGAGGTCGCGGAGTCTGGCGCTGGTGAAGTAGAGCCGTGGAAAGCGGATGTCGCTCACCGGATTCGTCGGCGCGATGGATTGGAGCTTTTCGCGACGACCGAGCAGTGACCAGAGCGTGCGCTGGGCTTTCGAGGCGACTGAGCCGGTGCTGCGATTCCACCAGTCGAGCCAGACATCGGCCTTGAGACTGCGGAGGATCCAGTGGTCGCTGACATCATAGACGGTGGGCACGCCGAGCTGCTGAAGCGTGAGGCAGAGCGACTTCGAGAGACCGTTCATGCACCAGACATGCACGACATCGGGCTTAAACTCTGTGATGGCGGCACGCAGGGTGCTGTTGTTGTACGTTTCGAGGTGTTGGAGCTGATTGAGACCTAGCCATGGATGGTCGTAGTAGCCGTGGATGCGCAGATCCCGCTGGACGTGAGGTTGGTTCGCTGTAGGCGGGTTTGAATCAAGCCCGTGGTTGCTGGTGAGCACGTGAACTTCATGACCGCGCTGGCGCATTGCCTCGGTGATGGCGGCACAGCGGAGTTCATAGCCGCCGACGTAGAAGGGCGGGTAGAGGTTGGTGAGGGTGAGGATGCGCATGGCGTGAGGAATGTCGCCGGATGCTTCGCTCGTCAGGAGCCGGGAGTCATTCCCCCCAAGTGCGGGCTTGGATTGAAAGGGTGTCCCCCCAATTGGGGGTGGACCAAACAGGCGCAGTGATGTCTTTGTGCGCTAGCTTCCCACGCTCTGCCAACCCAAGTCATCGTGCCCGTTACCCACTTCACCAAAGACGCTATCAAGCGCCGTGCTCAATCCTGGATCAAATGGCATCCAGTGACCATCGGCGTCGTGACTTTTTTTCTGGTGATGACGCCGATGATGATCGCGGTTTGGAACATGTATAACAAAGCAGATCAGATTCTGAAAAATGGAATACACGATCAGTTGCTGAGTGCAGCCAGCGTGATGACGAAGATCATTGATGTGGATGCGCATGAAAGCCTGAGAAAGGTAGGTCAGGACTTGTCTGCCGCTTACCAGCAGCAGGTTCAGAAGCTGGACGCGGCCAAGATAGCGGTGGACCAGAGCCGTATGATCAAGTTTGCCTACACCTGCATTCTTGATGGGGAGGAAG
>JBILPY010000747.1:0-2557 GCA_044373575.1 Prosthecobacter sp.
TGGATGTGCATGGGGTTGAGCACCGCTTTGTAGCCGATCTCGTCGGTCGCACCGTAGCGCAGGCCGCCTTTCACGCCGCCGCCGGCCATCCAGATCGAGTAGCCTTTGTGATTGTGATCGCGGCCGTCCCCGGCCTGCGCATAGGGCGTGCGGCCAAACTCACCGGCCCACACGACGAGCGTGTCCTTGAGCATGCCGCGAGCCTTCAAATCAGTCAGCAGGGCCGCGATGGGCTGGTCCGTCGCGGCACAGTTCGTAGCGAGTTGCTCGCGCAGGCGGTTGTGATGATCCCACTGCACGCCGGAGGCGATTTCGATGAAGCGCACGCCCGCCTCGGCCATACGACGCGCCAACAGACACTGCCGCGCGAATTGATCCTTCCCCTGACCGATGCCGTAGAGCTTCAGGATGTGCTCCGGCTCGCCACGCAGGTCGAGCACGTCGGGAACCTCGCTCTGCATGCGAAACGCGAGTTCAAAGGACTGAATCGCCCCTTCGATCTCGGGATGATGACCATCGCGCTCCATCTTCCGCTCGTTCAAGCCGCGGATGAGATCAATTTGCGCGCGCTGAAGATCACGCGGCACGTTTTTGTTTTCGATATTCTTCATCGGCGGCCCCGGAGCCACGTCCTTTTTCAAAAGAGCCGCATAGAGATCGGGAAGTTGCGATCCGCCGATCTTCGTGCCCTGACAGATCGCGGGCAAAAACGCGCTGCCGTAGTTCTGCGCACCGCCGTTGTCCGCTGGTGGATTCAGCGTGATGAAGCCGGGCAAGTTCTCGTTTTCCGTGCCGAGTCCATAAAGCGACCACGCGCCTACCGAGGGCCGTACGAACTGAAAACTGCCCGTGTGCATCTGCACAAAGGCTTGCGCATGATTCGGCAGATCGGTGTTCATCGAATTGATGATGCACAGGTCGTCCGCGTGCTTCGCCAGCTTCGGATACAGCGTCGTCATCCACTGCCCCGACTGTCCGTATTGACCAAACGGATGCACCGCCCCAAACAGCTTCGCCCCCGCCGAATCACGGCCCAAAGTCGCTGTTTTGCCGTCGCGCTTCGTGAGTTCCGGCTTGTAGTCAAACAAGTCCACATGCGACGGCCCGCCGCGCATCGTGAGGAAGATGACGCGCTTCGCGCGAGCGGCGAAATGCGGCGTTTTTGATGCCAGCCCGCCTTTGCCTTGCGCCAAGGCAGAGAAAGCCAGCCATCCGATGCCAGATGACATCGAGGTCAGCATGTGACGACGTGAGAATGGAGGTGTGTTCATGGTGTTTAGTCGGCAAAGCGGAACTCCGCGCTCGCCAGCAGCGACTGGCAGAAGGCCGCTAGCAGCTTCGATTCATCGGCGGAGTTGGTTCGGAGGAATTTTTCGGCAAGGGCAACTTCTTGCGCGTCTGGAGTGCGATTGAAGCAGAGCTGAAACGCGAGTTCGATTTGATTGGGAGCAGATTGAATGCGTTTCGCGAGCGCGACGGCCATTTCCTGCACGAAGGGGCCGTTGAGCAGGTACAAGCCTTGCAACGGCACGTTGGTCACATCACGGTCGCCAGTGACGAGATTGGGATTCGCCACATCGAACTGCTCCAGCACGTCAGGCAGATGATCGCGAACCACCGGCAGGTAAATCGAGCGACGATGCGAGCCGTCAAGATCGGGCGGCAGCTTCGTATTGAAGCCGATGAGTGAAACCGACTGCCCGTCCAGCTCCGCCACAAGCGATCCCGGGCGCCGAGAGGTGTCGAGCAAGCCGGACACGGCGAGCATCGAGTCGCGGATGACCTCGGCGTCTAATCGGCGCTTGTTCGTGTGCGAGAGAAGGCGGTTGTCGGGATCGACGTAAACCGAGTTTTCCAACTCGGTTTCAGAACGAGTTGGAAAACTCGTTTTACGATACGTCTCCGACATCACGATCTCCTTGATGAGCTTCTTCACCGACCAACCCCCGTCCATGAACTTGATCGCGAGATAATCGAGCAACTCAGGATGGCTCGGGCGCTCGCCGCTGAAGCCGAAGTTATCGACGGTGCGCACCAAACCCGCGCCAAACAGATGCCGCCACACGCGGTTCACCATCACACGGGCGGTGAGCGGGTTGTCGCGGCTCGTGAGCCATTTCGCGAGTTCCAGGCGGCCGCTTTGCTCCTTCGGCATGGAGATCTTTAAATCCATCACACGCGGGAAGCCGCGCGGCACGGCCTTTCCAGGATGCGCGATCTCTCCGCGCTCGTAGAGCGCCGAATCGGTGATGCGTTTCGCATCCTTCACGCCCATGCACAGCGGCAGAGCGCGGCCTTTGTCATCCACAGCCTCCAACGCGCCTTCAACGCCGCCGCGCGTCCAGATGATGCGCAGCGCGTTGCCGAGCAGCTTGTTGAACTCGCCGCTGATGTCGCGGTTCTCGGCCTGCGCCTTGGCGATGTATTCGTTCTGCGCCTTGTCGTCGGCGTTCAGCTTCGCCAGATCGGCCTTGAGCTGCTTCACCCGTGCCTCCGGCAGTGATTTACCGACGATGGCTTGCCCCGGCAGCTCCGGCAGGCGGATGAGGTGGCCGTG
>JBILPY010000748.1:0-2552 GCA_044373575.1 Prosthecobacter sp.
GCTCCGGGTAGTGCTCCGCCATGCCGGCAAAGAAAGAACCATCCCCACTGCCCAGCTCCACCTCCAGCGGACGGGAGGCATCAGGGAAAATCTCATCGCGGCGCAGTTCGCGGAAGTAATCGGGAGGGAGAAACAGGGACATCGGGGCCGCTCCTTTAAACAGGATTCCCCACATGCCAAAACGAAGTGTGGCGACTTTGTTCTGAATTCCTCCTGTAAAAACCGTGACAATTGCACGCTGGTTTCGTATTTCTGCACCTCCTATGAACCGCCGCACTTTCATCACCACCGCCAGCACCGCTGCCGCAGCCACCCTCATCAGCACGCCTTCCCAGGCCGCGCTCGCCACCATCGGCATGAAGCAGGACGCCCTGCCCTACGCGCCTGAGGCCCTGGAGCCTCACATCGACGCCATCACCATGGGCATCCACCATGGCAAACACCACGCCGCCTACATCAAGAACCTCGGCGATGCCATCAAAGTAGCCAGCCTCCCCCAAACAGACGCCGTGGCCCTCGTCTCTGATCTTTCCCTTGTCCCCGAAGCCCAGCGCATGCTCATCCGCAACAACGGCGGAGGCCATGTGAACCACACCTGGTTCTGGAAATGGATGGCCCCCGCAGGCAGCGGCCCGAAAGGCCCCGAAGGCAAACTCGGCGAAGCCATCCAGAGCACCTTCACCAGCATCGACGACTTCAAGAAGCTCTTCGGCGAAGCCGGCACCAAGCGCTTCGGCTCCGGCTGGGCCTGGCTCATCGTCAAGCCTGACGGCAAACTCGCTGTCACCTCCACCCCGAATCAGGACAATCCCCTCATGAAGGGCATCGTCGCCGACACCGACCTCGGCACGCCCATCCTCGGCCTCGATGTCTGGGAACACGCCTACTATCTCAAGTATCAAAACAAGCGCCCCGACTACATCGCCGCCTGGTGGAACGTCGTGAACTGGGCCGAAGTCGCCAAAGGCTACGAAGCCGCGAAAGCCTGATCCCATCGAATTGGTCGAGTTCTCAGTGCTCTGTGTTCAGTCCCTAGACTGAGCACTGCCCACTGAGCACTTTTTCTTTTACTGCCGCCCCACCCAAGCCCGCCCAGATTTTGGTCAAGCTCACCGAACTGGCGCAGCTCTTCAACTCCATGGACCCCTCGCCATTCCACGAGCGGGACCTCGATCACGACGCCGAAGAATTCATCGTTAGTTGGGCTCAGGAGCATCCGCGTGATGACGACCTCCAACTCGTCATCCATCTCACCAAGCCCACTGCCGAGGTGACCAAAGTGCAGGACTCCGTGCAGCACTACTTCGCCTACCGCTCCGACATGCTCTGGCGCGAGTTCCGCCAGCTCATGAAGGAAGGCCGTGCCACCATGCTCATCGGCCTCAGCTTCATGGCCGCCTGCGAGTTCGCCGCCCTCGTCCTTTTTAAAGGTGACGCCACCTGGAAAGCCGTCACCCGCGAAGGCCTCACCATCCTTGGTTGGGTCGCCATGTGGCGTCCGCTCGAAATCTATCTTTACCGATGGTGGCCCCTGCTCAGCAAACGTAAGCTCTACCAAAGACTCGCCCACATGGCCGTCGAAATAAAAGTCATCCCATAACACCAGCCCACCATGAAACGCCTCCTCATTGCCCTCCTCTCCATCCTCCCCGCCTTCACCTTCGCGGCAGACAAAGCCAAGCACGTCGATGCCGAAGGCGCCGCCAAACTCATCGCCGAAGGCAAAGTCACCATCGTCGATGTCCGCACCAAGGAAGAGTTCAGCGAAGGCCACCTCAAGGACGCCAAGAACATCGACATCAGCGAGCCCACCTTCGAGGCCGAACTCGCCAAGCTCGACAAAAGCCAGCCCCTCCTCGTCCACTGCCAGGCCGGCGGCCGCAGCACCCGCGCCCTCTCCACCTTCGAGAAACTCGGCTTCACCCATATCATCCACCTCGACGGCGGCTACAGCGGCTGGGCCGATGCCGGAAAGCCCGTGGTAAGACCCTGAGTCCTCGCACTCGCAGCAGCATTGCGGGCAACGTGAGCTCTAGTTGTGGGCACAGATCCTAGCGCTGAGGAAGACGTAAGGGGGGGCAGTTCGCGGTTCACGGAACGGCTGGGGACGACGATTGATGCTGGCAATTTGAGGCGCGTCGCGGACGTTCCCTCCTGCCCTTCCTCATGAATCTCTGCACCCGTCTGCTCTCCTGCCTCATGCTTCTTGCCGCTCAAGCCAACGCACTGGAAATCATCGCCCATCGGGGGTTCTCGGAGATCGCGCCGGAGAACACGGTGGCGGCCTTTAAGCTGGGCTGGGAAAAGGGGACGGATGCTTGTGAGCTGGACCTTTACCTGACGGGTGATAATGAGATCGCGATCCTGCATGATGCGGACACAAAGCGGACGACGGGCGCCCTCAAGCTGGTAAAGGAGAGCCCGCTGGCGGAGCTCCAGGCGCTGGACGCGGGTTCGTGGAAGAGCCCGGCCTATAAGGGGGAGCGCATCCCGAGTCTCGCAGAGGCGCTGGCCACTTTGCCGGAAGGGAGGCAGCGTTTCTTTCTGGAGAT
>JBILPY010000151.1:0-8381 GCA_044373575.1 Prosthecobacter sp.
TTGCCGGGCTGCGCATGGCTGAGATCAAACGTTTGGACTGGAAGGCGGTAGATCTGGACCGGCGAATCATCACCTTGAGGGCGGATCAGGCCAAGACGGCGTCTCGGCGAATCGTGCCGATCAGTGACAATCTGGCGGCATGGATTGAGCCGCTGCCACGCGAGGGCAAGGTGGTTGGCAAGGTTGCGCCTGATCTCACCAAGCTGGCTGAAACGCTTGGCATGGAGTGGCCTCGAAATGCGCTGCGTCACTCCTACATCAGTTACCGTCTGGCCATCGTCAAAGACGCGGCGAAAGTGGCTCTGGAGGCGGGCAATTCGCCGGACATCATCTTCAAGCACTACCGCGAACTGGTCACGGAACCGGAAGCCAAGGAATGGTTCTCCATCATGCCACCCAAAGGCTGGAGTCCTCCTGAGCCCAAGAAGCCGAAAGCCAAGCCCCGCCGCCCGAGGAAACTCGTCGATGCCATTTTGGGTTGAGCCTTGTTGCGCAACGAAGATCAGAGTCCTGCCGCCTGCTTCCACGCGAGATCCATGTCAGCGCTTGTGATGCCGAGTGCCGCTCCGAGCTGGGTCACCAGTGGATGATCTCTCTGATAGTCGCTCGAAAACTCCCACTCGATCTGAGCGGTGGTGCGTTGTGGTTCGGGCAGGGCTGCGATCAGCGATGGGATCTGTTCCAGCAAGCCCGCGCCATGGAGCCAGAGACGTAGCTGACGGGCGGTGATGGCCGGCAGGTGTGCGCGGAGTCGGGTCTGTTCTGCGGTAGCCAGCGCAGCAGTGATCTGCTCCTCGCTGGGCAGTGGAGATCCATCCGCCGAGACATAACTGCCGCCTGGCTGCATGATCAAACCCCTGCCCATCTGGCGCATGGCGAGTGACAGGCGGGCGAACTGGCGAGCCGTATCGCCCGTCATGGAAACTGAATTGGAGGTGATCGTCATCATGGGGGTTAGCCGTCTTCTCGGCGGTTGGCGAAATGGGACCGGATCGCGTAGCGCAGTCCGAACGGTGCGGTGGGTGTCCAGGTCAGCAGACCGTTATCGGCGTGAGTCAGGTGGATGGAAGGATCGAGCGTCTTGATCAAGACATCGTTGCGCTCCAGGTAGCGACGGTCCTTCAGTTCACCATGCCAGAGGTGGCTGGCCGTGCCAGGAACACAACCCATGGCGCGGCCTTTGATCCAAGCCTTCACCGGAGTGGCCCATGCATCATAGTGGGCGCGTAACGCCGGGTTCATGACGATGTGACCGGGCTGGTCATAGCCAAGGACAGCGGAGGCAAAGCCCACGTCGCCATTGCCCACCACAAGGTGCTCGTAAAGACCTCCGCGTCGTTGAGTCCACAAAGCACGCCTTGCCGCCATGGCGAAACCGGGATGCGCAACGCAGCGATGAAGCAGATCAGGCTCCTTGCCGATGCTAGGGCGTTCCATGCTCACGCTGTCATCGTGCGCGAGCCATTGTGCTTTGGAAAATGGCTGGACGACGGGGAAAAAGTCCAGGGCACGGGCGGTTTGATCGAACCAGTGCTCGTTGCTGAAGATGATGTCCGCGTCCACCCAGGCCAGCGCCTCGAAATGGCGTGGCACCATGGCTGCCGCGATGTTTAGCAGGCATTCCTTCTGCATCATCACCTGGTCATTGTCCGCGATGATCTGCTGCCAGCCTGGCATTCCTGTCGTTTGCATGGGATGCCCAGGCAGTTGAGCCTCCACCCCGTAAACAGGCAGACCTTTGGTGACCTCCAGAAAGCGGCGCAGGTTTTTCCGAGGCCGCTCAAAGCCGAACCAGTTGTAGTGACAGGTGATGAGGGCGAGCTTCATGCGTTAGTTCGTGTAGCGCCCACGGACTCGCAGCCACAGACCATTGATAGTTGGCAGAGTGCTGTAGGCATCGGGTAAACCAGTATCGAGATAGACATCGAGCTTCGACCCAGCAGGCATGGTTAAAGCGCCATTGACGAGAAGAGGAATGCCAAGGCCCTTGGCATCGCTGTTCGGGAAGTATTCATAAAACCAGAAGGACTGGGCATACAGGCCGCCAGGGGACGAAGAGTTCGGCGCGTCGGTGCCATAAACGATGATGTTCGACTGGAAGAAATTGTCCGCCATTCGCGGAGTCGCATTGCGCATCGCAAGGCCGATGTGCGTGATCACCGCATCACGCGGAAGAACGAAAATCGAACTGGATTGAAGCGAGTCGTAACTGGTTTGGCTACTAAGCTGCAAAGGGATGAGCAGATCGAACATCTGTCCCGAGGCTCCATTGCTCTGCACGAAGGCCACGAGCGCGGCATTGTCGCTCGGACTGCCGCTGTTGATCTGCGACCAGGCATGATTGTGTCCGCTTGGCGGAAACGTGCTGGGTTTGCCAGTCACCTCATTCCAGGAGCTTGGGAAGGTGGTGGGTTTGCCGGTCACGTTCGACCAGGTCACCGTAGGATTGCTGGCACCACCGGCACTGTTGATAGTGATCGTCTTGGTTTCCTCGTTGAGGGTGAAGGTGACGTTCGAGCCAGCTACCAGCTTTGACTTGATCCAAGCCCAAGCGGCATCGGCAGCCAGATCAGGAGCCAAGTCATCTGGACGTGAGGGCGAATTGCGAAGGGTGATGGGAAAGGCCAGCGACTTGCGCGGATAAGGAAGTTCGCTGGTGATCTGCCACTCAACCTGCGCGGTCAGGGCAATGGCTGCGTTATTAGCCAGAGCGGAACGCAAAGGCTCGGAATCTGCCAGCAAACTGAAGGTGTAGCTCGTCTGCGTGCTTGATCCAGCCACCGTCCACGAGGTATCGAGCAATACAGGTGGACCGCTCTCATGACCTGGCAGTTTCATAATCAGCTTCCCTGTCGAGTTGGTGGGGAGTGCGACTGGCACGTTGTCTTGCTCGAACGTGACCCGAAGAATGAACAGCGTGCCTAGAATGCCACTGAGCGACGGCATGGACGAACTCACATTCGATGCCGTGACTTCTCCGGTGCGTGCATTGATGCAAAGATGCTGCTGATCCATGCCATAGACGCAGTGTCAATCACACCGTTGGCAGCGCCATCTAGATCAAATGAGATGCGAACGCTTCGTATCCGACCTGCATGTCTAAGACAGTAAGACCTAGAATTCGGCAATCACTTCGCTGAGAGCCTCGTTGATCCTCTGTTTAATGATGAGGAACTCATCGAGCTTGTTGCCACTGCTCTCATCCATGTACATGTCCCTGCGAACCTCAATCATAATGGATTTGACCCTCGATTCGCTGCCAAAGTATTTGAGTGGCGTAATCGCGCCTGGAAACGGCTTATTCAGCGCGACCGAGAATCCTCTACTAGCGAAGGCCCACAAAGACTTCGCTGCAAGATCGCAACCAGTGTGAAAACTGTCTGTTCCAATTCCGATCTCAGGGCGGGTCGAGTGATCGAAAATCTCATAGGGAAGAGCTGATGATGGATAGCTGTGGCAGTCAATAATTAAAACCTTGCCATGCCGATTCATCGCACTCTCAACTGCCAATTCAAAAGCCTTATGATGGGGGCGATAATACCGACCGATGAGTTCTTCTCGCTCAGCGGGAGTTATTTGCCTCTTCATCGTTTTGCGATCGTGAGTGCGTTGGTAGATAACGCCCATGCCTGTTTGTGACATCGGCTCCCGTGCATCGTCTTCAAATCGCTCAACATCGATCACGAGCCGAGAAATAGGGAGGATGACAGAAACACCAGGAACGTCGGAAAAAAGTTCATTGGTGTAATGATCCGTCATGCGGAGGAGTTCCAATTCGATCTCGTTATCCGAGATTAAGAAGTCAGACCTGTGCTCCGCTGGAATTGCCTTGCTGCTGTGGGGTATGTGAAGAACAACGGGGGACATGTGTTTCAAGAATTCTTGCGATTTGGATGCGGTTGCATCGAGCATATCGATTAATCTCCAAATTCGAGACAGGCATCTTTGATGACCTTCAATATTCGAGGATCCCAATTAGGCAATGCGTTGTTCTTGTAGGCTTCAGCGTAATCTTCAGCCAGATAATCGCCGCGATTTTCTTGGAGATGCTTGCAAAGAGCATCAACGACAACGTCAGGCACCTGACCGCTGCTGACTACAATCAGTTCGTTAAATTCAAGGATTTCGTATTCTCCTTCGGGAACGCTAATGCCGCCGTGAAAATATTCTGGCTTATAGTTCAAAAGGTTTTCAACGGTCAAAGTAATGCGTAACAGCCGCCGGCTGATGGTTTCCGGAGTGTTATAAACCTGTCCAAGCCAAAGGAACCAGGTAGCAGTGGTGAGTTTGAAGAGTTCGTAGGATTCAAATTCCGAATCTGATTCTGCTTCTTCTTTGACAGGAGTGAGTGCCACTATTTCGTAGCCCAAGAATATCTCCTCACATAGCTGCTGATCAGAATATTTGGCCACAGTGTTTGCTGCTTGATAAATTTCCGATAAATTGATTTTCGCCATAGGGTGTCCAACTGTTAAAATATGACTGTTGAGGAACCTAACACATGCTTGTTTGCAGGATGAGGTTCATGAGTTCAAAATAAAAAGATTTTCTGAATTGGAAACAAGTGAGCAAATTTAAAGTAGCGAGCAAACTATTGAACTTCTGATGAATCGATCTTCCGTGTGACGGGTCTTGTTAGCCCTGCGCGTTGAGTGGCGACACTACCTGAGACGCTATCAATCACACCGTTGGCAGCATCATGTAGGTCACATGAGCCCCAGCAAGAGCTGTGATGGCGCTGTTGGCGATTTCTGAAGCAAAGCGGGCGATCACCTCGCCATTATCAGCTGCTGTGAGTGTGCCTTCAATCACCGCCAGATTGCCGAAAGTCAGACTGCTGAGGTTGGCAGCAGTTGGTTGGTTGTAGGCGCTGGCAAAGTTCACCGTCTCAGTGGTGGATGTAAGCGTGTAGCGTGATGTGTAATGAAGCTGGTTGAGCGCCGGGCCATTGATGCTCCAGCGACTGCCTGTCGTCGAAGCGGCAGCATTGTAAGGGATGACAAATTTGAAGGCATAGCGCCTGCCACTGAGGACAGGAAACTTTAATCCCGTGACATCCATGAGTGTGTTCGCCACGGCTTGGTTGTTAATGACGTTGCTGATGATCGCCACAGTCACAGGAGTGAGTAATGGCAGCACTGATCCTTCCACCGAAGCTGGCGCACCAGGTATTGTCTCCGTGCCACGCCAGACATTGTTGTGCAGCACAAACTCTACAGTATGGGAGCGATCGCCCCAGGGCACGTTGTCTGATTCGCGCCAGGCGAATTCAGCCATGAGGCTCATGCGGCCCGTATCCATGTTTTCACCGGCAGGATTGGCGACCTTGAGCAGTTCGTTGAGTTTGTCGGTGGCGTAGTTGATCTGCCCTTCATAGACCTTGCGGGAGCTGTCCAGCGTCCAGAATTCAGCTAAGGCGCAGGTTTGATCAACATTGTATTTGCCCCACGGTTTCACGATGAATCGGAACTGCGCAAAATCGGACGCGATCCATGGCTGACCATCGCGTAAGAGCGTAAGTTGGATTCTGGTGCCCGTGCCGCGTTTGGCTTCCAGCAGAGCCACCGGAGAAGCAAAGCCCTCGGCAACGATGAGTTGTGATGTGTCGGTATCGAAGATGAGTTTCATGAAGCGTTTTGGCGTTTTTGGTTTAGCAGCATTTGCAAATAGTCAGCTAGGCTCATCAGGTCAGACATGAAGGCCAGACCGCTGATGCGCGGCCATTGATAGGGGTTCTTGTCAGCTTCCTTGCCAAAGGCGGCCAGCACATAGGTGGCGAGATGACGCAGCTCCCGAACGCGCATCACGCCAGTGGAGCGTGGAAACTGATAGGGCTTCACCGTCCCAGGAGAAGGACTACTCGATTTGGAAAAATCAGTCACACCCTTGGCTTCCCATTTGAGGCCAAGCTGAGGAAATAACCAGGTGGCATAGTCACGCAGCAGCCAGGCTGGCAGCACGCCTTTGGAGCGTTTCCATTCATAAACCTTTGGCTTTGGGCTGCTGTTCATGGCGGGGTTAGCGAACGACCGCACGTGGCACGTATTCAGTGGTGATCGAGGTGAGCCAGAGCGACTTATCGAGCAGCTGCTCGGATTGGATACCTTTGAGCGCCCAACCCCAAGGCCAATTCCAGGTGAAGCCCGCACTCGAATACCATGGCTGCTCGAAAATGTCCTTCACGAGCGGAGCATTTTCAGGGATCAAATGGCCTGGCAACTTATAGGTGGGCGGTGGATCGGTGGAAAGGAAAGTATCCACGACCACGACACGACTGCTGTCGAGATTGGTGTAGCGTTGATCTGCCCAACCCGTGTAAACACCCTGCTCATTGGTAAAGGTGCTGCCCGTGAGGCTGAGCGTGGTGGATGAATTGACCGGCTGGTTGTTGACCGTGATGCGACGCTTGCGCGCCTTGGGTGCCAGGATGCCTTTGCAGTCCAGGGAGAGCCGCCAGACATGGCCGTTCAAATCCTCCTTCTCGATGCCGACGATCCACATCGCAGCAAAGCCCGGAGCCAGATCACCCTGCGAGAACTGATCGGGTTTCACCGTCAGCAGATCCATCGGCCCCTCATCCCAACCTTCCTCGGGCAGACGGATGCGATTGGCTTCCATCTTGTCAGCACCACGGGCGAGACCTTCACACTGGAGACGATGGATGAAGACAGGACCATCCGGCTTGGTCTGCACCTCTTTGATCCGCATGTTGGTCCGCCGTGGCGGAGCGCCGCCATGATGAAAGGTGTCTTCACGATCCGTCTGCCAAACCTGCACGGTGCTATCAAGACCATAGGGACGGACCACCAGATCCTCTGGCTCGATCTCCAGGATGCGCGGACCGTGTTCAATGTAAGGGGCGGAGATCATTTCAGCGCCTCCAGGATTTGTGGCAGGATTTGAGCGACCATCTGCGCGGCTTGTTGGGAAGTGCCGTTCTCAGCGGGCGCTTTGTCGGCGGCAGCGTTTTGGGCCGCGCGTTGCGCAAGTGGGTTGTCTTGAGCACCGCCTTTCAAACCTGGCATGAAGCGGTCGTAGGAATCTTGAACTCTGGAACGAGCGTCGGCCATCCTCTGCTCCGCACGACTCCTCGCGTCATCGGCAGTTCCCTGACTCATCGCCGAATATCCCTGGATGCGTTGGCGACCTCCATCTTGCCGATTGGCCGCACGTTCTTCCAGAGCACTCTTGGTTTGCGCAATGCGGAGAGCTTCCTGCTGAGAAAGACCTGTCTCCTCGGCAATACGCCGTGCCTCCTGCTGGATGCGAGCCTGACGCTCCAAAGCATCTGCCTCCTTGTTGCGCCCACGGGCACGCAACTCAAGCACCTGGAGATCGTTGGCCATGCCAGAACGAGCCTGGCTTTGCTGTGCCGTCTTTTCAGCTTCGGCCTGTTGCTGGCGGTCCTTTTCCGCGCTGATCTGTTGTTCGAGCGTGAGGATATCGCCGAGCAACTTCTGACGCTGAAGTTCGAGTTGCAGAACCTCCTCGGTGTCCTGGCCGCCCTTGCCTTCCATGTAGGCTTTGTCGCGAGCCGCCTTCATCTTCGCCTCGATCTCGGCCACGTTGCCTTTGGCGAGTTCGAGGTTCTCGTCGGGCGTGAGTTGTTGTTTCAGATTCCCATCTTTGGTCTGGTTGATCTGCTCACGAATGCCCTGCATGCGCTTCTCCTGCGCTTCGAGTTCCTTCTGCCCCTTCTCGATGCTTTCAGCGGCTTCTTTTTGCGCGGCGGCAATCTTCTTGGCCCAGTCGGCGGCTTCGCGTGCGGCCTCACGCTGCTTTTCCTGAGCGGCAGCCGCCTCTTCAGATTCAACTTTAGATTGAGCAAGTGCAGTTGCCGCCTGTTCGACGCGCTCGGTGAAGCTGCCATCCAAGCCCCCGAAAAGAGCCACACCGGATACCGCTGCGAAGTCAGCAAGACCCAGGAGTGATTCAGCCGTCCATGCCTTCAGCTTCAGAATGCCGCTATCAAGTTGATCGTTGAAGTCGGCGAGGCGTTGCACCTGCTCTTCACTGAGCACTGGGGTGTCGGCGAGTGCCTGCAATTCTTCACGACCCTGCATGAGCAGCGGGATCAGCTCGGCACCGTTACGGCCCATGAGATCGAACACCTCCGCGAAACCTTCGCCACGTCCGCGTGCACTGATGAACGCTTCAGAAAGCGCCATGATCTGCTCCTCTAGCGACATGGAGCGTAGCTTGGAAGCGCTGACGCCAAGTTGTTTCAGGGACTCAGCCGTCTTCTCACTGTTCTCTGCATCTGCCAATGAGCGGGTGAGTTTTGAAACACCACCGACAAGGGTTTCCACATCGCTGCCAGAGAGCTTGGCCATGGCACCCAGGCGCTGGAGACTTTCGACGCTGGTATCGAGCTGGACGGA
>JBILPY010000152.1:0-8371 GCA_044373575.1 Prosthecobacter sp.
TGCACGCCACGATCCTGCATCTGCTCGGTCTCGATCACGAAAACCTCGCCGTCGTCAGTGGAGGGCGCCGCATCCGCCTGACAGGGCTGCAAGGCGGCAGCGTGGTGAAGGAGATCCTGGCATAGGCTGCACGAACGGTGCTCCCATTCGTGACGAATATCGGCTTGTGACAGAGCGTTTGTTTCCAATGCATCGCTCTCTGTTAATGCTCATCGCTCTGGGTGTCTTCGCCGGTTATTCTCACGCCGCAGGCGAGAAGCCCGGGCCGGTGGCCTACGTCACTGTCGAGACACGCGACATGACCATCGAGTTCGCCGGGGATCGCGCTTGGACGATCAGTCGTATCCTGCACAAGGGCGCAATCATCACCGACCGCACCGGTTTTTACGGCACCGTCTTTTCACCTGTAGGTGGCAAATGGATCGGCACGGGCCACAACGAGGGCGGAGTGGAAAAGGTGGCGAGCGCCGTGCTGACCGTGGATGGCAAAGCCTGCGAACTGAAGGACAAGGCCGTCTATCGCGGCCAGCACGCAGAGCTACGGAAACAATCCATGATGGGCACGATCAAGCTGGAGGCGATCTACACCGTCATGGAGGATCGCGTGATCGAACAGCATAGTTACGAGACCACCGAGGAGGTGAAGATCGGCGTGCTGTACGGCTTCATGCATCCCTTTCTGCCCACGACGACGGAGTGGATGGCGGAGAAAGCCGATGGCACTTCCGTGGGAGGCACCTTCGACAGCATGGGTGGTCATCAACTGCGCGAGGATGTGAAATGGACCGCGATTCACGATCCGAAATCCCAGCGTGCGACACTGGTCTGGTATCCAAAGCCGCTCGTCGGGCAGGGCATGAAGACCTTCTACTGGGACAAGACCGTCTATCACAAGCTGTACAACCACCTCTACTCCAACGCGACCGTCACTGCGGGCACAAAGTTCGAAGCCGAGGTCATCCTGCGTTGCATCGAGACCGACACGGCTGCGTGGAAGGAAAAAACGCGTGCGCTTGCCAAGGAAACCAGCGCCGCTGCTAAATGAACAGACTGTCCTATGAAACCATGCTCGATTGCCAGTCTCCTGCTTGCCTGTCTTTGGTTCAATACACTGCATGCGGAAGTCGTGCGCATCGAGATCAGCGAGCGATCGTCGTTTGCCGCGGGCAAGACTTTTGGCCCCGCAGGTGCCTACGAACGCCTGAAGGGCCGGATGTTCATCGAGACCGATCCTGCGAACCAAGCCAACGAACGCATCAGCGACCTCCAGCGGGCACCGCGCAATGCTCGTGGCAAGGTCGAGAGCTGGACGGACTTCTTTCTGCTGAAGCCGGTCGATGCGAAGAAGGGCAACGGCGTGCTGCTCTACGATGTGAACAATCGCGGCAACATGCTCGCGCTGTGGACCTTCAATGATGGCGAGCGCACGAATGATCCGAAGACGGAAGCGCATGCCGGGCATGGCTTTCTCATGAAGCACGGCTACTCCGTGCTGTGGTGCGGTTGGAATGGGGAGGTGCAGGCGGATGACACGCAGCGTCTGCTGTGCGGTCTGCCCATCGCGAAAGAGAACGGCAAGACGATCATCGGCAAAGCCCATCTGGAGATCACGAGCACCGAAAAAGTCTTCAGCCGTGCTTTCTCGTGGAGCCCGTGGGGCATCGGCGCGGCGTTTCCATCCGTGAGTCTCGACAACGCCGACGCCACGCTCACGATGCGGCCGCATCGGGGCGCAGGTGGCATCGAGCTGCCACGTGCAGAGTGGGCGTTTGGACGATGGGAGAATGACAAGCTCATTCGCGATGCCACGCATGTCTATGTGAAGGCTGGTTTGCGGCCCGGCTGGCTTTACGACCTCGTTTACACGGCCAAAGAGCCTCGCGTGACCGGTCTCGGCCTCACCGCGATGCGCGACTGCGTGGCGTTCTTTCGTCACGGCGATGCCAAAAAGAATCCGTTGGCAGGCGCGGTACAAAAAGCCTGCGTCTTCGGCATCTCGCAGTCAGGCCGGGTGATTCAGCACTTCCTCTATGAAGGCCTGAACGGCGATGAACAGGGCCGCATCGTCTTCGATGGTGCCTTGATTCACGTCGCAGGCTCCGGTAAAGGAATGTTCAATCACCGCTTCCGCATGAGCACGGAATATGGCACGCAGCACGAAGGCCATCTATCCGGCAGCGAATTCTTCCCGCTCGCCCCGCTGCCGCAGACTGATCCCATCACGGGTGAATCAGGCGACCCGCTCGCCCGTTCGCGGAAGTCCGGCCACACGCCGCGCATGCTCTTCACGCAAACCTCCACCGAATACTGGAGCCGCGCCGCTTCGCTGCTCCACACCGATGTGGAAGGCCAAACCGACCTCACCTTGCCCGACGACGTGCGTGTGTATCTCGTGGCCGGTGCGCAGCACCTCGGCAAGAGCGACGGCACACCCGGCATCTGCCAGCAGCCGCGCAACATGCTCGATGATCGCGGCCCCGTGCTGCGTGCGATGCTCATGCATCTCGTCGAGTGGGTGAAAAGTGGCAAGACACCACCTCCGAGCCGTCATCCACGATTCGCCGATCATAGCCTCGTGACCTTCGACGAATGGAAAACGCAGTTTCCAAAGATTCCCGGCCACAATCAGCCCGCCCATGCCTACCAGCCGCCGCGACTCGATTTCGGCCCGCGCTTCCACCGCGAAGGCATCGCCGACATCATCCCGCCAAAGATCGGCAACCCCTTCCAGACACTCCTGCCCGCCGTGAATACCGATGGCAATGAAACCAGCGGCATCGTGCTCCCTGAAGTCGCCGTGCCCCTCGGCACCTACACCGGCTGGAACCTCCGCTCGCTCCAAGTCGGTGCCGAAACAATGCTCTCACCGCTCGACGGCATGTTCATCCCCTTCGCGAAGACCAAAGCCGAACGTGAGAAGACCGGTGACCCGCGTCTGTCACTCGAAGAACGCTATCCGACTCGTGCGGACTACCTTTCGCTTCTCAGCGAGGCTGCCGGAAAGCTCCAGACGGAGGGTTTTCTGCTTGAGGAGGATGCCACGCGCATCCTGGAGCGCGGAGCGAAGGCAAAGCTCGACTAGCGAGGCCTAAGATTGCCCGCCAGCGTGGCGTATCTCTAGGCTCTATGGAAACATCTGCCACGCCATCTCGCCGTCATTTCCTCAAAACCGCTGCCGCTACGGTGGCCACGTTTAACATCGTGCCGAGGCATGTGCTGGGCGGGCCGCGCTATGTGCCGCCGAGCGAGAAGGTGAACGTGGCAATCATCGGCACGGGTGGGCAGGGGCGCTCGAATGTGCGGAATCTGTTCCCGCTCGATGATGCCCAGATCATTGCCGTGGCTGATCCTGCGGAGTCGTTCAGCCTGGAGAACTTTTACTTCAAAGGCATGGGTGGACGCCTGCCGGTGAAGGCGGAGATTGAGAAGCACTACGCGACGAAGACGCCGAACCATCGCTGCACCGACTATGTCGATTTCCGCGAGATGCTGGAGAAGGAGAAGTCCATCGACGCCGTGCTCATCGCCACGCCGGATCATTTGCACGCGTATGCCTCCGTGATCGCGATGCGTGCGGGCAAACATGTGTATTGTGAGAAGCCGCTGACGCACAATATCTGGGAGGCGCGTCACGTCGCCAAAGTGGCTGCGGAAACGGGGGTGGCCACGCAGCTTGGCAGCCAGGGGCATTCATCGCTCGGCACGCGTGAGACGATCGAATACATCCAGGACGGAGCCATCGGCGCCGTGAAGGAAATCCATGTGTGGGTCGGCGCGAAGCGCTGGAATCCGACACTCACGGGCAAGCCCACCGAAACACCGCCAGTGCCTGCGGGCCTGAACTGGGATCTGTGGCTCGGGCCGCGTCAGGAGCGTTCTTTTCATCCGGCTTACTTCCCTGTCGCGTGGCGCGACTTCTGGGACTTCGGCTGCACGGGCATCGGTGACTTCGCCTGCCACGACATGAACACCGCTGTGCGTGCTTTTGACCTGCCCATTCCCTCGCGCATCGAAGCCAGTGCCGCCGGGCTGATGAACAGCGAGATCGCCCCGCATGGAGCGCTCATCTATTACACCTTCCCCGCCGCTGGCTCGCGACCGGAGATCCGCATGACGTGGTATGACGGCGGCATGATGCCACGCACGCCCGAGGCGCTCGGACGCTTCCCGCTACCGAGGCGCGGCTGCCTCTTCATCGGTGAAAAAGGGGTCATCCAATGCGATGGCGGCGGCGGAGCCCCACGACTCTTCCCTGACGCACGCCGTGCCGAATACCAGAAGCCTGCGCCAAAGCTGAAGCGCTCCAACGGTCATCATCGAGACTGGATCGACGCCTGCAAAGGCGGAGAACCTGCCACGAGCCCGTTTGCCTATGCGGCGCATCTTACCGAGATCGCCCTGCTGGGCCTGCTGTCGCTGCGGACGCAGAAGCCCATCGAATGGGACGCCCCAGGTATGAAAGCCTCCGGTCTGCCAGCGGCTGAGCCCTTCATCAAGGAGACGTATCGCAAAGGTTGGGAAGTCGTCTGATCACTGCCATGTCCTTCTCCATTTCATTCGGCTCGCTCAGTGCTGCGGATCACGAAGCCGTCGCCCGGCTGCTGCATCGCTCGTTGGTGCAGTGGTATGAAAGCCGCCTCCGTCAGGGAGCAAAGTTCGGCGACAGCCACGAGCCATTTCTGCTCTTCCCGGAGGTGTATGAGTCGCTCGATCCCGGCGAAGCTGTCACCGCGCGTGACACGCAGACCGGCGAAATGCTAGGCGTGTGTTTCTCGCATGAACGCGAGACGCATGTCGCCATCGGCATCGTGGCGACTGCACCCGAAGCGGGCGGACGCGGCATCGCGAAGCAGATGATGGCGGCGGCACTTGAAAAAGCCCGCAGCCTCGGCAAACCCGCGCGGCTGGTGTCCAGCCTGCTGAATCTCGATTCGTTCTCGCTCTACACGCGGCTTGGATTCGTCCCCGGCGCGATTTTTCAAGACATGCTCATCACCGTTCCTGATGACGGCATGACTTCTCCCTCGCCAACGGGGGCTGCTCGTGTGCGTGAAGCTCGATCTGACGAAGCATCGCGCATCGCCGACTTCGAGCAGTCGCTGCAAGGCATCCGCCGCGAGAATGACTTCGCTTTCTTCCTGCAAAACAAAGTCGGATCGTGGCGCGTGCTCGTTTCGGAGTGCGAGGACGGCTCGTTGAATGGATTCCTCGCCATGAGCACGCATCCGTCCTTCAGCATGATCGGCCCCGGAGTCACCGCAGATGAAGAAACCGCCGCCGCGCTGCTCTGGCGTGCGCTCGATGGCCTGCGTGGCAAGACCTTGGTTTTCCTCGTGCCATGCGCTGCCGCAAATCTCGTGCGCACGGCTTATTCGTGGGGCGCTCGCAATGTCGAGCTTCACGTCGCCCAATCCACCGCACCGGTTGCATCGCCCAAAGGCATCGTGTTTCCGACCTTCATGCCCGAGACGGCATGAAGCGACTTTTTGCCTCCGTATTTCCGCCCCTGTCTCTCATGAAAAAGTCTGCGTTATCTCTCCTGGTCTTGGCAAGTGTCTCGTTCGCCGCTGATCCCACGCCTGTCGCGCAGTGGGGTTTTGATAGTGACAAGGCGGACATTGGCAAAGCCGAGGGCGGAGTGGTGTTTCAGCAGGACGGGCCGTCGCCGAAGCAGTTCAAGCACATTCCGGTCTCGAACAAGGCGGCGCGGTTTGAAGGAGCGAAGGGCAGCTTCATTCGTGTGACTGATTCGGGGGAGAAAAGCCTCTTCGATTTCGATAATGGCGACGCGATCACCATCGAGGCGTGGGTGAATCCAGCTTCGGCACCGAAGGGCGGGAATGTTTACATTATCGGTAAAGGGCGCACATCGAATCCAGGGCAGGACGCGAACAATCAAAACTATGGGCTGCGCTTGTGGGACAGCGGCGGCTTCCTGCGGCCGAGTTTTCTCTTCCGCAGTCGCAAGGGCGGCGATCATGCGGGCGATTGGCATCGCTGGACGACGACAGGCGGCATCGCGACGAGCAGCGGTTGGCATCATGTGGCGGTGACGTATGAGTTTGGCAAACCGGAGACGATTCGTGGCTACATCGATGGCGAGCTCGCACCGGGCGCGTGGGACATGGGCGGCGCCACGAAGCAGGCTCCGGTGGTGGACAATGACGAGGTCTGGCTCGGCACGTCGATGGGTAAAAAAGAGAGCGTGAGCTTCGATGGTCTCATGGATGAGGTGCGGCTGTATCGTGGCATCTTGCCGGAGAAAACCATCGCCGCGCGTTATCCGGTGGAGCCTTACACGCCGATTCTGCCTGAGGGTGGATTGCCGAAGGGCAAGGTGCGCGTGGAGATCGTCGAAAATATTGGCAAGGCTGCGAAGTGGCCGCGCCAGTATCCGCAGCCCACTGATGTATATGAGGAGGACGTGTTCGGCTTCTTCCAGATCGCGCAGAAATACACGGACACCGGTGTGCGTGCCGAGCGCAGCAATCCATATCTACTCCGTGCAATGGCGAGCATCGCGCTGCCTGCGGGTAAACAAGAATTGCTCATGCGTGTACGTGGTCAGGGAAGACTTTGGATGGATGGTAAGGTGATTGCCGAGATCCTTTTCGGCCAGACCGGCGGCGGCGCTCACAATGAAGTGGAGCATGCCGAGGCGGAGAAAAGCGGGCCTGCGTTGCGTTTGCTCGGCCCTGGAGATCGCGAGACGCGCATCAGCATCGAGAGTGATGGCAAGCCGCGCGACTACGTCTTTGAAATGATCGCCGGGAACGGCCGCGTGCGCACCACGCTGGGCGAGACGAGCCTGAGCCTGCGTCAAACCGATGGCATGCACACGCTGCTCACGCCTTCGGCGAAAGTCGTGCCGCTCACGGATGAGGGTTGGGCGGACTTCCGGAAGGAGCGCCTCGCATTCTACGCGCTGCATGATCAGAAACAGCGCCAGAGCCTGCGGGCAAAACAGGACGCATATTGGGCACAGCGCCACGAGCAGGCGCGTGAGGTCATGGCCAAGAAGAAGCCGCTCAAACAGGAGGGCATAGACACGCTCCTCGCCACCTCATGGGCCAAGGCCAACACGGCAGGGAAACAAGCCGCAGGCGGCATTGATTTCGCGAAGCAGATCAAGCCGATCCTCGCGGAGAACTGCTTCCGTTGTCATGAAGAGAAGGCGAAGGGCGGTCTGCGCCTGAACACGCTCGAAGCCGCGATGGAAGGCGGTGAATCGGGCAAGCCAGCCATTGTTCCCGGCAAGCCCGCCGAAAGCCAACTCATCTCTTTGGTTCATCCCGATGCAGGTGACGAGATCATGCCGCCGAAGGGCGATCCACTCAGCGATGCGCAGCGCAAACTGCTCGCCGACTGGATCACGCAGGGCGCGAGTTTTGTCAGCGCGAGCCAGAAGATCGAGCCGACGGCGCTGACCGAAGACCTTGAGTTTTTGCGCCGCGTCACACTCGACACTGTGGGCGTGGTGCCGAGCGCGGCGGAGATCGAGTCATTCCTCGCCGAGGACTCGCCGAAGCGTCGCGAGCGTGCCGTGGATCGTCTGCTCAAAGACACGCGCTGGGCGGATCACTGGACGGCGTATTGGCAGGATGTGCTGGCGGAAAACCCGAACATTCTCAAGCCGAGCCTGAACAATTCCGGTCCTTTCCGTTTCTGGATTCACGAGGCGCTGAGCGACAACCTGCCAATGGATCGCTTCGTCACCGAACTCGTGCGCATGGAGGGCGGCGTGCTCGCAGGTGGGCCTGCGGGCTTCTCGATGGCGGCGGAAAACGATGTGCCCATGGCCGCGAAGGCGCACATCCTCAGCACTGCCTTCCTCGGCCAGGAGATGACCTGCGCACGTTGCCACGACTCGCCGTATCATCAGTCAAAGCAGCGTGACCTCTTTGAGATGGCCGCCATGCTGAACCGCAAGGCGATCACGCTGCCCGCGACCTCATCGGTGCCGATGACGACCTTCGCCGGACGCAAACCGCTCATCCCTATCACGCTGAAGCCCGGCGAGGTCATCGCGCCCGCATGGCCGTCGTTGTTTCAAAAGAAGCTGCTGCCCGCAGACCAAAGCGCCGCCGCACCGAAGAAGGACGACAGCCGTGAGCAGCTCGCCGCGCTCATCACCTCGCCACAGAATGAGCGTTTCGCGCAGGTGATCGTGAACCGCATCTGGAAGCAGCTCATGGGACGCGGATTTGTGGAGCCGGTGGATGACTGGGAGGCCTCGAAGCCCACGCATCCCGAGCTGCTGGAGTGGCTGGCGCGTGAGTTCGTGGCGCACGGCTATGACATGAAGCACCTGCATCGCCTCATCCTCACCTCCGAGGCCTATCAGCGCGAGACGCGTCCTCTTCAGCCCGGC
>JBILPY010000749.1:0-2544 GCA_044373575.1 Prosthecobacter sp.
TGATGCTCCAGCGGCTGCCAGTCGCTGCGGCAGCGGCATTGTAAGGGATGAGGAACTTGAAGGAGTAGCGCTTGCCGCTCTGCACCGGAAACTTCAATCCAGTGACATCAAGAAGCGTGTTGGCCGTTGCGTGGTTGTTGATGACATTGCTGGTGATTGCCACCGTGATCGGAGTGAGCAGTGGCACCATCGGTCCCTCCTGCGAGGCTGGCGCTCCAGGGATAATTTCCGTGCCGCGCCAGACATTGTTGTGTAGCACGAACTCCACCGTGTGTGAGCGATCTCCCCACGGCACGCTGTCTGTTTCACGCCAGGCGAATTCGGCCATGAGACTCATGCGGCCCGTGTCCGTGTTTTCGCCGGCGGGATCGGCCACCTTGAGCAGTTCGTTGAGCTTGTCGGTGGCGTAGTTGATCCGCCCCTCATAGACCTTGCGGGAACTGTCGAGCGTCCATGATTCAGCCAGGGCGCAGGTTTGATCGACCTCATACTTGCCCCAGGGTTTCACGATGAACCGGAACTGCGACAACGCTGGAGCCGTCCATGCCTGCCCATCACGCAGGAGTGTGAGTTGGATTTTGGCACCTGTGCCGCGCTTGGCTTCAAGCAGAGCCACTGGAGAAGCGAATCCCTCGGCAACGATGAGCTGTGATGTGTCGGTATCGAAGATGAGTTTCATGAGTCGTCTTTGCGTTTTTGATCCAGGAGTCCTTGGAAATACTCAGCCAGGCTTATGAGGTCGGGCACGAAGGCCAGACCACTGATGCGCGGCCACTGGTAGGGATTCTTGTCAGCCGCCGACCCGAAAGCGCCCAGCACATAGGCCGCCATGTGGCGCAGCTCGCGCAACCTCATCACACCCGTGGATCGCGGGAACTGATAGGGTTTTACGGCGGAAGAGGTTCGCTTGTTCGACTTGGAAAAGTCAGTGACGCCCTTCGCCTCCCATTTGAGGCCGAGCTGAGGAAACAGCCAGGTGGCGTAATCACGAAGCAGCCACGCCGGCAGCACGCCTTTGTTGCGCTTCCATTCATAGGGCTTCGGTGTGGGTCGGCTCATGGAGGTTTAGCGCACGACCGCACGCGGCACGTATTCGGTGGTGATGGAGGTGAGCCAGAGCGGCTTATCGAGCAGTTGCTCGGACTGGATGCCTTTGAGCGACCAGCCCCAAGGCCAGTTCCAGGTGAAGCCAGCGCTCGAATACCAAGGCTGCGCAAAAATGTCCTTCACCAGCGGTGCATTTTGCGGCGTGAGATGGCCGGGCAACTTGTCTGTGGGTGGTGGATCAGTGGAAAGAAACGTGTCCACGACCACGACACGACTGCTGTCGAGGTTGGTATAGCGTTGATCTGCCCAGCCCGTGTAAACGCCCTGCTCATTGGTGAAGGTGATGCCTGTGAGGCTGAGGGTAGTGGATGAATTGACCGGCTGGTTGTTGACCGTGATGCGACGTTTGCGCGCCTTGGGTGCCAGGATGCCTTTGCAATCCAGGGAGAGCCGCCAGACATGGCCGTTCAAATCCTCCTTCTCGATGCCGACGATCCACATGGCCGAAAAGCCCGGAGCCAGGTCACCTTGGGAGAACTGATCGGGTTTCACCGTCAGCAGATCCATCGGCCCCTCATCCCAACCTTCCTCAGGCAGACGGATGCGATTGGATTCCATCTTGTCAGCACCACGCGCGAGACCTTCACACTGGAGACGATGGATGAAGACGGGGCCATCCGGCTTGGTCTGCACCTCTTTGATCCGCATGTTGGTCCGCCGTGGCGGAGCGCCGCCATGATGAAAGGTGTCTTCACGATCCGTCTGCCAAACCTGCACGGTGCTATCGAGTCCATAGGGACGGACCACCAGATCCTCTGGCTCGATCTCCAGGATGCGCGGACCGTGTTCGATGTAGGGAGTCATTTCAGCGCCTCCAGGATTTGTGGCAGGATTTGAGCGACCATCTGAGCGGCCTGTTGGGAAGTGCCGTTCTCAGCGGGCGCTTTGTCTGCAGCAGCATTCTGGGCCGCGCGTTGGGCCAGCGGATTGTCCTGCGGGCCGCCCTTCAAACCTGGCATGAAGCGATCGTAGGAATCTTGAACTCTGGAACGAGCGTCGGCCATTCTCTGCTCCGCACGACTCCGCGCGTCATCGGCAGTGCCTTGGCTCATCGCCGAATATCCCTGAATGCGTTGGCGACCTCCATCCTGCCGGTTGGCCGCACGTTCTTCCAGAGCACTCTTGGTTTGGGCGATGCGGAGAGCTTCCTGCTGGGATAGGCCAGTCTCTTCCGCGATGCGCCTTGCCTCCTGCTGGATGCGAGCCTGACGCTCCAAAGCATCTGCCTCCTTGTTGCGCCCACGGGCACGCAACTCAAGCACCTGGAGATCGTTGGCCATGCCAGAACGAGCCTGGCTTTGCTGTGCGGTCTTTTCAGCTTCGGCCTGTTGCTGACGGTCCTTTTCCGCGCTGATCTGTTGTTCGAGCGTGAGGACGTCACCGAGCAATTTCTGACGCTGAAGTTCGAGTTGCAGAACCTCCTCGGTGTCCTGGCCG
>JBILPY010000764.1:0-2542 GCA_044373575.1 Prosthecobacter sp.
ATTAAGAGCCCTTGTGATCGGTGTGGCAGGCTTTGCAGTTCGAGGCTGTTTTAAAGGCGGCGACTCCAGTGGCGTCCTTGGCCTGGATCTTTTTCACGGCAGCGACGAGTGCCTGGCATTTGGCGACCCAGGCAGCTTTGTCGCCTTTCGACGGGGTGATGGCGCAGATGTCCTGGCTGATCTTCAGCATGGTGGCGAGGTCGGCATCGCTGGCAGTTCCGGCGGCGACTTTTTTGCAAAGAGCGTCGTCGGGTTTGAAGTGGGTCTTCATGGCCGTCTTGATGACGTCGCTACCTTTGGCGGCTGGCTTGGCAGCAGCAGCGGCTTTGGGATCGGCTTTCTTCGCTGCGTCTGGCTTGGCTGGAGTTGGTGGTGGCGCAGGTGGCGGGGCGGTGAGAGCGGCGATCTCGGCTTCGCTGAGGCCGACGTTCACTTTCAATCCGGGAATCCGACCTTCGAGGGCAGTGGCTCCAGCTTTCGTAACACCAGTCTGCCAGGCGAAGAGCTTCTTCAGGCCTTTGGCAGGCGCGAGTTTGGCGATGCCTGCATCGGTGGTCTTCGTGCCGTAGAGATTGAGGTATTCGAGCTTCGCCAGTGTGCCGAGTTTGGCGATGCCTGCGTCGGTGACTTTGGTGTTTTCGAGGTGCAGGCGCTCAAGGTTCGCGAGCTTTGCAAGAGTGGCGATACCAGCATCGGTGACCTGACTGCGGGCGAGATCAACCCAGACGATGTGAGCGGCGATTGGCTCGATCAGGGCGAGTTCTTTGTCACCGAACTTGTCAGCAGCATTGATGACGCTGAGGCGGAGCTGCTCGGTGTCTTGGGCCAGCGGCATGAGGCTCGCGTTCAGGGCGGTGAACTTGGTGGTGATCTCAGCGATCTGTTTCTTCTCAGCATCGGTCAGCGGAGCAGCTTTGGGCTTCTCGACCTTGGCGACAGTGGCGCTGGTTTTTGGCAAACCTTTGGCAAGGAGGGCAGCAAGTGCACCTTCGACTTCGGGTGTGGGTTTGGCGGTGGCGACGGTGTCTTTCTCGGAGGCACCGCTGTCGATCCACCATTTCAGGAGGGCGACTTCTTCTTTCGTGAGCTGTGGTTCATCGCTCGGCGGCATGTGCTCATCGTCGTCGGTGGGCAGATTGGCGCGGGTGAGCATGAGGCTCTCTTTGGAATTCTTCGCGATGACCGTGTTGTTGCCATCTCCGCCGCCTTTCATGATGACGGCAAAAGTGTGGAGCTGGAGCTTGCCCTTCTTCTTCTCTTCACCGTGGCAGGCGACGCACTTGGCTTGCATGATCGGGGCGATGATGTCCTGATAAACGATGGCCTTCGCAGCGATGGCGGGGTCGAGTTTGCCTCCAACTACTGGCGCTGTGGCAGCAGGAGCAGCGGCTGGCTTGGCAGCGGCATCCGCAGGTTTTGCGGGAGCGGCGGCAGCAGGTGCAGCAGCGACGATTGCGACAGGCTTGGCGTCGTCTTCAGCGGTCCATCCGCTGTTGATGTGCGTCTTCGGGAGCTTGGCTTTCAAAGCGGTCACGCCAGCCTTGGTCACGCCGCTCTGCCAAAGGTAGAGCGACTTCAGCTTGCTGAGTCCAGCGATGGTGGTGAGCCCTTTGTCGGTGACTCTCGTGTTGTAGAGATTCAGGTATTCGAGGGCGGCGAGACCTTTGAGGTGATCGAGTCCGGCATCGCTGACGGCGGTGCCTTCCAGATGCAACTCGGTGAGGTTTTTCATCGCGGCGACTGCGGCCAGACCTGCGTCCGTGACCTTCGTGCGGGCCAGATCGAGCGAGACGACCTTGTCAGCAATCGGTGCCAGCGGGGCCAGTCCGGCATCGGTGAACTCCTTGGCGACGTTCAGCGCGGTGAAGCGGTAGGTCTTGCCATCGGCGGCGATGGGCATCAGCGAGGCTCCAGTGGCGTTGACCTTGTCGAGAGCGGCCTTGAGGGCAGGATCAGCAGCAGGCTGGTCAGCAGCGTGCAGACTCAGGGCGAGGAGGGCCGGAAGCAGCAGAGTTTTCTTCATGGGTGGTTTTGGGGGCGTTTTGTCTGAAAATGAAAAGCGGCCAAGGTAACGCATCGAACACGTCATCCCTTGCCAAGGCACGGCAGGATCAAAGTTTGACAGCTTCTTTTGCCTCAGGCGGGAATTGAGCCTCGGACACCTTCTGCGTGGCACTGGCTCCGGCCTGAATCCAGTAACGAATGGCGGCAGTTTCGGCAGGCGTGAGCTGGTCTTTACCGTCGGGTGGCATGTGCTCATCGTCGTCCGTCGGCAGATCGATGCGCTGCATGGTGAGGCTGTCGGCGGGCTTGCCGGCCACGATGTTGTCACCGTTTTCGCCGCCCTTCATGGTGAGTTCAAAGGTGTCGAGCCGCAGCTCGCCCTTCTGCTTTTCCTCGCCATGGCATTTATTGCACTTGGCTTCGAAAATGGGGAGGATCACATGCTGGAAGACGAGCTTGTCATTGCCTGCCGAGGTAGTTGGAGCAGGGGGAGGAACAGGCATCGGGGTCGGAGACGGAGTGACGGCGACCAGTGCGG
>JBILPY010000750.1:0-2542 GCA_044373575.1 Prosthecobacter sp.
AGCTCCTCTTCGGCGAAGACTTCATCCCAGGTCCACCCTCACGCGACGGCCCACCTCCTGGCCGCGACGATGACGGCCCGCGCTTCGATGACGGCGCCTCCGCCATGCCCATCAAGCTCGGCACCTTCATGCTACCCGTCGGCACCCCGCCCGTCTATTACACCGGCATCAGGCTCCCCCTCATCCCCGGCTGGAACCGGCGCGAAGGTCCCATCATCTTCATGATCGTCACCGACCGCATCACCGGCGGCGGATTGTTCTTCGACGTCAAACCCTGGCTCCTCGGCCTCTTCGGAGCCATGGCCGTCTCCGCCCTGCTCTGGCTCCCCTTCGTCAGCGGCATCACCCGCAGCGTCCGGGCAAACATGCACGCCACCGAGCAGATCGCCCGTGGCCGCTTCGATGTCCGCGTCCCCGAAAACCGCCGCGACGAACTCGGCCGCCTCTCCCACGCCGTCAATCAAATGGCCGCCCAGCTCGATGGCATCGTGCGCGGACAAAAAAGATTCCTCGGCGACATCGCCCACGAGCTCTGCAGCCCCATGGCCCGCATGGAAATGAGCCTCGGCATCCTCGAAGACCGCCTCACCGACAACGACGCCCTCCGCCTCGCCGATGCGCGCGAAGAGCTGCGCCAGATGTCTGCCCTCGTGCATGAGCTCCTCTCCTTTTCCAAAACCACCCTCGCCTCCGCTACCAAGCCAGCGGAGAGCTTCCCCCTGCTCGCCCTCATCGACGAAGTCGCCGGCATCGAGGCCATCCCCCCGCAAAAACTCCGCGTCACCGTGCCCGCAGACCTCATCGTCACCTGCATCCCCGACCTCCTCCGCCGCAGCATCGGCAACATCCTCCGCAACGCCCGCCTCCACGCCCCCGAGAGCGACATCGAAGTCACCGCCACCCGCAAAGCCGACCGCATCCACCTCCGCATCGCCGACAACGGCCCCGGCGTCCCCGCCGACAGCCTCGCGCGCCTCTTCGAGCCCTTTTATCGAGTCGATACCAGCCGCGACCGCCAGACCGGCGGCAGCGGCCTCGGGCTCGCCATCGTCAAGACCTGCGTCGAAACCTGCGGCGGAGCCGTCAGCGTGCGCACGAATGAACCCCAGGGCCTTGTTTTCGAGATGGACCTTCCTCGTGCTTGACCAATTCACACGCAGAGAACACCATTTACGCACCCACCCCATTCAATGAAAACCACACTCACCCTCGCCGCCATCGCCGCTGCCTTCAGCTTCAGCACCGCCTCCGCTCAGGACGCCGTCGATTTCGAAAAGCAGATCCTCCCCATCCTCAAAGAGAGCTGCTTCAAGTGCCATGAAAAAGAGCACGAAGACAAAGGCAAAATCAAGAAGCCCAAAGGTGGCCTTCGCCTCGACAGCGCCGCGACCATCCTCAAAGGCGGCAAAGAATATCCCGATGAAAACGTCGTCGCTGGCAAGCCCGACGCCAGCTGGCTCCTCAAGACCATGGCCCTCCCCGAGTCCGATGAACTCGCCATGCCCCCCGAAGGCAAAGGCGACCGCGTCAGCGCTGAAAACCAGGCCCTGATCAAAAAATGGATCGCCTCCGGCGCCAGCTTCGGAGCCTGGAAGGGCGTGGAATAATCCCCATCCAACATTAGCGAATCTCGAAACGGCGTGGTGCAAACCACGCCGTTTATCATGCCACCGCACCATGACTTTGCCCCTACCTGATGACCCTGGACTCGCCTTGTTCCGTGAAGATCCACGGCGGCTGGAGCGGGCATGGTCCCGGTGATGATGAGCCCGAGCCTCCCGAGCCGCCACGGCCTGTGATCAGACGCGTGAGGAAGGTGCTGAAAGCCCGATACCCAGTGTTCTTGCCCAAACGCTTGCGGTGATCAGGAAGCTAAGAACGAGGATGCCGTAGCCATTGTGGATATGCAGGTAGGTGATCCAGAAACTTTTGCCGGTAAGCACGACGTAGATGCCCAGCACGACTTGGTTCACAGGCATGATCATGAGGGCGGGCGGCAACCAGCGCAGCCCGGTGACTTTGCCAAACCAGAAGCGCACTCTCCAGGCGGCGGTGATGGTGATGACGGCCATAACGATGCTCCCGTATGGGTGAAACCCAGGGAGCGAATGAACGCTGGCACCGGTGACGGTCTGAGCGAACACTGCCAGTAAGAGGAGGCTGCTCCAGAGTCTCGCGGAACGAATTTGGGAGGGTGGAATGAAGAGCCGCTCCTCATGCCAGGTGCGGGAGGAGGCGAAGGCGATGAAGGTCAGCAGGCAGAGGAACAGCAGGCCGAGGCAATGATGGATGAGGCCGTCAGAGTCTCCTGCCTTCATGCCACGCAGAAGGCCCAGCGCCGCATTCAAAATGACGATGAACACCGCGAGTGTGGTCAATCCGCGCAGGAGCGGCCAGCGTTTGGCGATCCAGGTCATCACAAACCAGGCGATGGACATGAGGATGATGACTGCGGCGGCCATGAAGGCTGCTTTGGAGATGAGAAAGAAGAATCCAAAGCTAATCAGGAAGATGCCTGATGCTTCGAGGAAGCTGGGGCGGT
>JBILPY010000751.1:0-2538 GCA_044373575.1 Prosthecobacter sp.
GCTGATGCTCACCGGGCTCTGTCTCACTGGTTGTCTGCCAGAGGAGCGCGTGTGGTGGTCTCCGCTGGGTGATCGCGCACTGGTGTCGATTGATGGTCGCCTGCATCTCGTGGACGCGGATGGCACACTCGGCCAGCCGCTCACGGATGACGCGACCATGGAGCACGCGCTGGTGAAAACCGTGAGCTGGTTGCCGGATGGCAGTGGCTTTGTCTGCCAGCGCACGCGGGTCTTGTCGCGTTGGGAAGAAGTCCGCGCTCTGGTCCTGGCAGATGAAGTGGAGTCCGTGGAAAAGCTGCTGCCAGCTGTGCTGCCACTGCTTGAGGCTGCTATGAAGCTCGCGGACAAGACGAAGACGCTGGAAGAGGTGATCGCATCGCTGCCCACGAAACACATCCAGCGCTTCGCCTCTGCGGTGCGCCGCGTGTTTGAGCAAGATCAGACAGCGGTGGAAAGGCTGTTGGCCGCACTGCCTCAGGGGCAGGAGCTTGTGTCTTCGCTGAAGAAACCAGGAACGGGTTATGAGATCAGTGAGTTGTGTTTGTTCAGGCTTGGCGATGGCCGTGTCACGGAGACTCAATCACTCACCCGCAGCCTCTTGAAACCGGTGCTCATGCCGCGCGTGTCTCCCCGACAAAACGCGCTGGCTTTTCTCAGACTCGATGACGATGGCGAGAGCGCCGCGCTGGAGGTTTTGACACTCGATGGCAAAGCTGGTTTCACCGTGGCACGCAAGGTAGGCGCTGCGTTTGACTGGACGCCGGACGGTCGCTCGCTGGTCTTCATGGCTCCGCTCGGTGGCGAAGGAGAGAAGCTGCAAAGCATCCATCGCGTCACCATCGTGCAGGAAAGCGGCGCGCTGATGAAGCCACGCTTTGAAAAGCAGCAGGATGGCAAACTGGTCGAGATGCGTTGTGCTGATCGGCTCACCGAGCTGGTCACGCTGGCTACTGCCATCACACTGAATCGCCCAGTGATACAGGTGCTCGCGGATGGCCGGGTGCTTTTCGCCAGCCAGCCGATCACGCTGCC
The DNA here is from genome assembly GCA_044373575.1 of Prosthecobacter sp. GTDB lineage: Bacteria > Verrucomicrobiota > Verrucomicrobiia > Verrucomicrobiales > Verrucomicrobiaceae > Prosthecobacter. The sequence continues at coordinate 1,033 of JBILPY010000751.1, forward strand.
AGCCACCGGCACCGGGCCGGAATTGCAGCCTCGTTTGTTCGTCATCGCCGCAGATGGCAGCGCGGTAATGCCCGTGCCGACAGCACCAGGAGATCTACCAGTGAACCTTGGTTACTTCATTGCCTCGCCCGATGGGAAGCGCGTGGCCGTGGTCGAGAGCGAGACAGACGCCGTGGCCGTCGTCGAGGTGGATACAGGTAAAACTCACATTCTTTCGCCACCTCATCCAGGCTGGCAGTGCCGCACGATGCCAGCGTGGAAGTCGGCCACCGAGCTGACCTTTGCCGCGCTGCATGGCAATGCACCTGCCTGGATGCTTTGGGATGGCGGGGAAAGCTTGCGCTGCCTCAGTGAAAAGTGGCCCACGGCCGCCTCCGCGAAGTGGCTTGAGAACAAGAGTGCTGACGCCAAACCCGATTCCAGCCGATGAAACCCACGCTCTCACTTCTACTCGCAGCCGGCAGTCTTCATGCCGCCGACATAGCCTTCTTTGAAGCCAAGATCCGTCCTGTGCTTGTGAAGCACTGTTACGAATGCCACTCCGCCGAGTCCGGCAAATCGAAGGGCGGGCTCATGTTGGACACGAAGCACGGCATTCGCGAAGGCGGCGAGACAGGACCGGCGGTCGTGCCTGGCGATGTGGCGAAAAGTCTGCTGCTCACCGCGATCAAGCATAGTGATCCCGATCTCGAAATGCCGCCGAAGGAGCCGCAACTGCCGAAAGCGGTCATCGCGGACTTTGAAACATGGATCAAGGCCGGTGCTGACGATCCGCGTGAATCAGCGGCGATGGCCGCGGAACGTCCGCCGGTGGATGTGGCGGCTGGAAAGCAGTTTTGGAGTTACAAGAAGCCCGTGATGCCGAAACAGGCATCTGGCGGCATTGATGGCTTCATTCGTGAAAAGCTGGCGGCAGCCGGTTTGAAGCCTGCGCCGCCTGCGGAGCCTCGTGTGCTGATGAGGAGACTGCATTTCGATCTCGTTGGGCTTCCCCCGTCAGACATGTCAGACCCGTCCGACTACGAGCATCAGGTGGACGAACTTCTTCAAAGCCCGCGCTTTGGCGAGCGCTGGGGCCGCCACTGGCTGGATGTCGTGCGCTACGCCGAATCCAACGGCCGCGAGTCCAACCTGACCTTTCCACACGCGTGGCGCTTCCGTAACTACGGCATCGACGCGGTGAACACGGACGTGCCGTATGACCGCTTCATCACGGAGCAGATCGCGGGAGATTTGCTGCCCGCCAAAGACGCCGCCGAGCGTGCGCGTCTGCTCACCGCGACCGGCTTTCTCGCCATGGGGCCGAAGGGGCTCAATGAGCAGAACAAGGCGCAGTTCGCCGCCGATATGGCGGATGAGCAGCTCGACACGGTGACGCGCGCCGTGACGGCCAGCAGCATCGCCTGTGCGCGCTGCCACGATCACAAGACGGAGCCTTTCAGCATGGAGGACTACTACGGCCTGGCGGGCATCTTCAAGAGCACGCAGACCTTTTACGGGAACTGG
>JBILPY010000196.1:0-7362 GCA_044373575.1 Prosthecobacter sp.
CCTTGCTGCATGGCATTGGTGTGAATGTTGAGCGTCATGGCGACAGCTCGGGCGTGCTGAAGGAGATCGTGGCTTAAACATCGCTTCGCATGGTGGGCCTGCCCGGGATTCAGCCCTGACATTCCGCTGCCGGGTTCCTGAAAAACCGAGATCGCCGCTGGAAAAGGCTGTTTTTGTCTCTACCATCGCCGCCCCGTAGCCCTGACGCACGACGTCCGGGCGCGGTTCTTTCCCATTTCTCCCCCATGCCAGCCAAGAAAACTCAGGTTTGCGACCCCGTGGAGTCCGTTATTTCGGACATCCGGGCAGGTCGCATGGTGATCGTGACCGATGACGAGGACCGTGAGAATGAGGGGGATCTGATCTGTGCGGCGGAGAGCATCACGCCTGCGATGGTGAACTTCATGGTCCGCGAGGGTGGCGGGATGCTCTGCGTGCCCGTGAGTCTCCAGATCGCCCAGCAGTTGAATTTGGAAAGCATGGTGCCGGAGAACCGGGAGGCCTTTCGCACGGACTTCACGGTGACGGTGGATGCTGCGGAAGGCATCACCACCGGCATCAGCGTGGCGGATCGCGCCCGCACGATTCGCCTTCTGGCCAGCCCGAAGAGCACGGCGGCGGATTTCGTCCAGCCGGGGCACATCAATCCTTTGGTGGCCAAACCGGGCGGCGTGCTGCGTCGCGCCGGGCATACCGAGGCTGCGGTGGATCTGTGCCGACTCGCCGGAGTGCGTGAGGCGGGCGTGCTGATCGAAATCATGAATCCGGATGGCACCATGGCGCGGATGCCGGAGCTGAAGAAATTTGGCAAGAAGCACGGGCTCAAGATCGGCACCATCGCCGATCTCATCGAGTATCGCCGACGCAGTGAGAAGCTGGTGGAGAAGCTCGAAGTCGTGGACATGCCCACCGACTTCGGGGTCTTCAAACTCCACCTCTACCGCAGCACGCTGGATGGTGTGCATCATGTGGCCCTCGTGATGGGTGACATCAAGGCCGCCGAGCCCACGCTCGTGCGCGTCCATAGCGAATGCCTCACGGGCGACATCTTTGCCTCACGCCGCTGTGATTGTGGCAGCCAGCTCCATGCGGCGATGAAGCGAGTGTCCGAGGCGGGCAAAGGCGTCATCATTTACATGCGTGGTCATGAGGGCAGGGGCATCGGCCTGCACGGCAAGATCCAGGCTTACAAGCTCCAGGAAGAGGGGCTCGACACCGTCGAAGCCAACCTCAAGCTCGGCTTCCCGATGGATCTCCGCGACTACGGCATCGGCGCGCAGATCATCCACGATCTCGGCGTGCGGAAGATCCGCCTCCTCACCAACAATCCGCGCAAGCTCGTCGGCCTCGACGGCCACAAGCTGGAGATCGTGGAGCAGGTGCCCATCATCTCCGAGCCGAATCCTCACAATAAAAAGTACCTCGAAACCAAGAAGAAGAAGCTCGGGCACAAGCTCTGAGTCGCTTTGAACTCTGCTCTCCGACAATCCCCCCATGTCTCAGCATTCACCCACCCGCCCCCGGCCGATCCAGGACACCGTGTCCATCGCGATCGTGGCCAGTCTTTATAACAATCAGTTCGTGCAGGGCCTGCTCGATGCCAGCCGTGAAGAGCTGGAGGAGCTGGCCCCGAATGCCTCCATCACCGTCTATCGTGTGCCGGGTGCGTTTGAGATTCCTGTGTGCTCGGAACTCGTGATGAAGAACACCAAGCCGGATGTGCTCATCGCCTTTGGTGTCATCATCCGTGGCTCCACGGAGCATGCGGATCTCGTGGGGGCATCAGTGACAGACGCGCTCCAGCAGATGGCTGTGCGCCACGTCACGCCGGTCATTCATGAAGTGCTGCTGGTGAACAGTGAAGAGCAGGCCGAGGAGCGCTGCCTGGGCGTGAGCAAGAATCGTGGTGCCGAAGCGGCCCAGACCGCCGTGAATATGATGAGCCTCTTCCGCAAGATGCGCGCGAGCTTCGCCGGAACCCCAACCCTGGAGACTGCCTGAGTTCATGGGAAAACGTCGTGATGGGCGGGAAGCCGCTGTTCAATTCCTCTTCGCTCATGAACTCCATGCCGAGCACTCGCTGGCAGAGCAGAGCGCCTTCTGGGACATCCACAGCGCCAAGGCCAGCGTGCGGGCCTATGCCGAAGAACTCATCAAAGGCGTGCTCGCCAACCTGGAGCAGATCGATGCCGTGATTTCCCCTGTGGTGGAGAACTTCCGCATCGAGCGGCTCGCCCATGTGGACCGCAATATCCTCCGCGTGGCCGTCTATGAACTGCTGCACGTGCCAGTCGTGCCCGCTCCCGTGATTTTGAATGAAGCCATCGAAGTGGCGAAGAACCTCGGCGGCACTGAGTCCGGTGCCTTTGTGAATGGCGTGCTCCATCGCATCTCGAAAAGCATTCGTCCCAAAGCCGCCGCACGTCCTGCAGTCAGCAGCGAGCCGAAAACGGAGGTCCCTTCCTAAACCATGGCCGGTTTCTTCAAATCCCTCCTCCAGCGTTTCACCAAGCCCGACATCGACTGGGACGACCTCGAAGCCTCGCTCATCGCCGGTGACCTCGGCCCGAAGCTCGCGCTGCAGATCGTCGCCGATCTCCAGGCCCAGCAGCGGAAGCTGCACGGTGCGGACATCGTACAGGTGACGAGGGATCATGTGCGGAAGATCCTCCCGGAAACCGCCAGCCCGCTCGTGCCTTTCGAAGATGGCCGCCCCAAGGTCCTCCTCATCGTCGGCGTCAATGGCGTCGGCAAAACCACCTCCACGGCAAAGCTCGCCTATCTGCTTCAGAAAGCCGGGCACAAGCTCGTGCTCGCCGCTGCGGATACCTTCCGCGCCGCCGCCGTGGAGCAGCTCGAAGTATGGTCGCAGCGCCTCGATGTGCCGCTCGTCAAAGGTCCGCCGAATGGAGATCCCGCCGCCGTCTGTTTCGAAGGTTATGAGCGCGCCATCAAGACCGGAGCCCAGTTCCTCGTCTGTGACACCGCCGGGCGTCTGCACACGAAGCACAACCTCATGGAGGAGATGAAGAAGGTACATCGCGTGTTAGGTCGGAAAGACCCGACTTCGCCTCACGAGGTCATTCTCGTCGTCGATGCCACCACGGGCTCGAATGCACTCCAGCAGGCGCGCGAGTTTCACAAAGCCATCCCACTCACCGGCCTCATCGTCACCAAGCTCGACGGCAGTGGCAAAGGCGGCGTGCTCGTGCCCATCCAGCAGGAGCTCGGCGTCCCGACCCGCTTCATCGGCCTCGGGGAAAAAGTGGAAGACTTCCAGCTCTTCGATCCGAAGCGCTTCGTCGATGAGCTGCTCTAGTTGAGCATCAGACTCTCCATCACCTCACGGAGCTGCTCGTGCGTGCGGGCCACCATGCTTTGAGTCGGCGCGCCTGACTTCGGGTTGCCCCAGGTCTTTTCGAGTTCGGTCAAAACCAGGATCAGCGGTTGCAGCAGGGTCGAGCGACGCGTCGTCTCGCTCAGACTCGCGAAGTTCTGGCGCATCTCCGCCAGCAGGGAAGGGGAGCCGATGCACAGGCTGCGCTTGTCCACATCCGGCGTCTCCACCACCAGCTTCGAAACGATCTCCAGTGACCGCATCCATGCGCCGATGTCCACCAGCACCGCCAGATCCTCGTCCCGATGTTCGCGCAGCAGGCGCATCAGTTCTTGTTGTCCGTCAATGATCTCCTGACGCAGATCCTTCCACTCATCCATCTCCGCCATCTTTGCCTGCGCCATCAGCCGCGGCCTCATCTTCTCACCCAGGCCCAGCGTGCGGCAGTAGGAAACGATGTCCTGATTGTTATTGCGGAACTGCTGCGAGTCCCCCGCCTCCCAGATCAGGAAGCTTTCCCCCATCAGGCTGCCCAGGGTAAAGCCAGCCTTCATCCGGTCCGTGCTCGGCACCGGCGGTTGGGGCCGATACAGCGTCCGCCAGCGCGCCTTGGTATGACGTCCCGCCATCTCCAGAAAATCCGCCGGTGTCTGATCTTTCGTCCAAAACACCGGCCTCGCCACAAACTCCCCCGCACTGGCCGCGATGCTGTCCTGCTGGGCGGCTTTGAGCTCCTGCCCACGGACATTACACACCACCATCATCCAGAGGGTGGGGAGCAGTAAAAGGGAGCGAGAGGCAGTCACGGTGTCTATCAGCGGGAGTCTCTCTGAGATCACTTCACCCCCGCTAATGTTCAACTACCCACTCACATCGCCTGCGCAACCCCGGATGCAGCTTCTGATGCGCCTGACTTGCGCCTTGCGCCCGCCTCCCATCCCCCGCATACACTGCCGCGTGCGTCTCGATGTCATCACGCTTTTCCCCGAACTCGTCACGGTGCCCATGGGCACCAGTATCATGCGTCGCGCCCAGGAGAAGCAGGCCATCCAGCTCGGCGTCCACGATCTCCGCCAGTTCGGCATGGGCAAACACCGCCAAGTGGACGACACCCCCTGCGGCGGCGGCCAAGGCATGCTCCTCCGTCCAGAGCCCCTCTTCGCCGCCTTAGAAAGCATCACCACCGAGGCCAGCCGGGTCATCCTCACCTCCCCCGCCGGACGCCGATTCGACCAGGCCACCGCCCAGCGCCTCAGCGGCGAGCAGCACCTCATCTTCATCTCCGGCCATTATGAAGGCGTCGATCAGCGCGTCATTGATCACTGGGTCGATGAAGAACTCAGCCTCGGCGACTACGTCCTCACGAATGGAGCCATCGCCGCCGTCGTCATGATGGACGCCATCGTCCGCCTCCTCCCCGGCGTCCTCGGCGACGACATGAGCGCCGTGGAGGAATCCTTCGGCTCCACCGGCCTCCTGGAGGCTCCTCATTATACCAAGCCCGCCGAGTTCCAGGGCATGGCCGTCCCCGAAGTCCTCCTCGGCGGCAACCACGGCAAGATCGCCGCATGGCGCGCCCAGCAGTCGCTGGAGCGCACCTGCCGGATGCGGCCCGATCTGCTAAAGCGAAAGCTCGCAGGCCCCGAGGATCGCGGACTTTAGTCTGCCTACGGACTACCTTCAGCGCCGCGAGACTCCATACCTTCGACGTTTGCAAGTTGAAGGCCAGATCCGCAAATGCCCCCCTGCGTTCGAGAAGCTACGGAATGAATCCCGTGCTCCTCGGTGGGCGCAATCAAATCACTCCATCACCTGCATCCGCTTCTTCTTCGGCTTACCAGCGCTAACGAATTCGACGTCAGCGGCGATGACTTTGTACTCGGGGCACATGGTGTCGGCATCGCAGCCTTGGCCGGTGACGTTGTTCACCATGGCGTCGGGGAAGTGGAAGGTGGTGTAGAGGATGCCGGGCTTCACTTCATCAGTGACGCGGGCTTCGAGCTCGACCTCGCCACGGGCGCTGCTGAGACGGACACGGTCGCCGCTGCGGATGGATTTGCGCTGAGCGTCGGCGGGATTCAGGGAGAGATAGTCCTGCACGACGATCTCGCTGTTGCCGGTGCGGCGGGTCATGGTGCCGCAGTTGTAGTGCTCCAAGATGCGGCCGGTGGTGAGGATGAAGGGGAACTGCTCGCCGTTGGTTTTCAGCTCGGTGGATTCCTTCCAGTCGAAGTAATGGAAGTGGCCTTTGCCGCGCTTGAACTCGGTCTGGTGGAGGATCTGCGTGTCCACGCCGTCTTCCTGCACGGGCCACTGCTTGCCGTTGATGTCGAGATTCTTCCAGGTGATGCCTTTGAAGAAGGGCACGATGCTGGCGACCTCGGCGAGCACGCCATCAGGCGTGTAGTCGGCCTGCGGGAAGCCGAAGCGCTGGAGGACTTCGCACATGATCTGGCCGTCGGGCTTGGTGCCCACCAGCGGTTTCACGGCGGCGTTCACGCGCTGCACGCGACGCTCGGCATTGGTGAAGGTGCCGCTCTTTTCGAGGAAGGAGGACGCGGGGAGAATGACGTGCGCATACTTCGCGGTCTCGGTCATGAAGATCTCCTGCACGACGAGGAACTCCAGGCTCTCCATGGCGTGGCGGACGTGATGCGCATCGGGATCGGTCTGCACGACGTCTTCGCCCATGAGCCAGAGTGCCTTCAATTTGCCTTCGATGGCGGCATCAAACATCTGCGGGATCTTCCAGCCGGGCTCGGTGGGTGCGGGCGTGCCGTAGAACTCGCTGTAGCGCTTTTGCACGTCGAGATCGACCATCTCAAAGTAACCTGCGCCCTGGTGCGGCTGGCAGCCCATGTCGGCTGCGCCTTGCACGTTGTTTTGACCGCGCAGCGGGTTCACGCCGACGCCGGGACGACCGATGTTGCCGGTCATCATGGCGATGTTCGAGATGAGCATGACGGTCTTTGCGCCTTGCTCGTGCTCGGTGACGCCGAGGCCGTGGAAGCTCATCGCTGCCTCAGCACTGGCGTATTCGATGGCGGCGGCGCGAACGAGATCTGTGTTCACGCCGGTGATCTTGGCCAGTTCGTCCAAATCGAGCGCACGCAGGCCGGTCTCGAACTCTTCCCAGTTCTCGCAGCGCTTGCGCACGAACTCGGTTTTCACCAAACCAGCATCGAGGATGCAGCGGGCGAACATGTTCAGCAAAGCGACATTCGTGCCGGGGCGGAGTTGCAGATGATGCTTCGCATACGGCACAAGCTCGATCTTGCGCGGGTCGATCACGATGAGCGGCGTGCCTTTCATGATGTGCTGCTTTAAGCGTGCGCCGGTGACGGGATGTCCTTCTGTGGGATTCGCGCCGATGACCATGATGCAGCGGGTGTGCTCGATGTCCTCGTAGCTGTTTGTGGCCGCGCCGGTGCCGAAGGACTTTTGCATGCCCCAGGCGGTCGGTGAATGGCAGACGCGGGCGCAGCAGTCGATGTTGTTCGTGCCCATCACATGGCGGATGAACTTCTGCATGAGGTAGTTTTCCTCGTTCGTGCAGCGTGCGGAGGAGATGCCCGCCACCGCATTGCCACCGTGCTCGTTTTTGATGCGGGTCAGGTTGGCGACGATGTGGTCGTAGGCTTCGTCCCACGTCGATTCCTTGAAGGAGCCGTCCGCCTGCTTGATGAGCGGCTTCTTCAGGCGGTCCTTGTGATTGTAGAACTTGAAGGCGAAGCGGCCCTTGAGGCAGGTGTGAGCATGATTCACCTCGGCATCGACCGGAGCCTGGATGCTGAGGACCTGGTCGCCCTTCGTCGCCACATTGAGATTGCAACCGACGCCGCAGTAGGTGCAGATGGTGCGTGTTTTCTTGGTCGCTTCGATGGACTTCGAGAAGAACACATCGCTGATCGCCGAAGTCGGACAGGCCTGCGCACAAGCACCGCAGGAAACGCACTCGGAGTCCGCGAAGGACTGGTCGAGGCCCTTGATGATCTTCGCGTTGAAGCCGCGACCATGCATCGAGA
>JBILPY010000753.1:0-2532 GCA_044373575.1 Prosthecobacter sp.
TGACACCGAAGCGAAGCTGGCGCTGAGTGAACTCTGCGATGCCTATTATGAGCCAGTGGTCGTCTTCCTCCGCCGAGAAGGCCGCAGCGATGATGCAGCGCGGGAACTGGTGCATGGCTTCTTTGCCAAACTACTGGAAGGGGGTGCCCTGGAACAAGCCGAGCAGGTGCGCGGAAGATTCCGCTCCTACCTCCTTGGCGCCTTGAAGCACCACCTCTCCGATCAGCGGGATCACGCGATGGCGGTCAAACGCGGCGGAAGCGTGGCTCACACGTCTATGAATGCGGATTCATCCACCAGCGCGCCCGGACTTCAGATCGTGGATTCAGGCATGGCTGCGCCTGACGCGGCCTTTGACCGTCAGTGGGCCATCAGTCTGCTGGATTCAGCGCTGGCTGGTTTGGAGTCTGAGATGTCGGTGGAGGGAAAGCGGGCGATGTTTTCCCTGCTGAAACCCTGGCTCACCGGCGATGCCGATGCGGCGAGTCAGGCAAGCATCGCTGAGACGCTTGGGATGAGTGCTGATGCGGTGAAAGTAGCGGTTCATCGACTGCGAAAACGATTCCGTGCCTTAGTGAAGAAGCGCATCGCTGACACGGTGGAAGGTGCGGCTCAGGCGGAGGAGGAGTGGCAGCACCTCATGGCTGCTCTCAGGCATTAATGCAAAAAAGGCTGCGCTGGAGGAACTGGAGTCCTGCCAAACGCAGCCTTTGGGCGATTGATCAATTCGAGTGTGTGGGCAGACAAGGCGGTGGAATACGAATCTGGAGATTCGTTTTACGGCCTACATCCGGCAAATGAGCAACTCGCGCTCGTAGATGAGCTCTTTGGGAAGATGGGACTTCAGGTCGAGAAAGAGCTCCTCGTGGGAAAGGATCTCGGCGCGCCAGGCGGCGCGGTCGAAGTGCTGAAGCTCTTCGAACTTTTCTTTCGGGAAGTCGAGCCCGGTCCAGTCGATGTCCTCGTAATGAGGCACCCAGCCGACGGGGGTTTCCTTGGATTTTCCGTGACCGTTGGCACGATCGACGATCCATTTCAGCACGCGCATGTTGTCACTGAAGCCGGGCCAGAGGAATTTGCCGTCCGCGCCTTTGCGGAACCAGTTCACATGGAAGATGCGCGGTGTCTCGGTGAGGCGGCGCTGCATGGAGATCCAATGGCGGAAGTAGTCGCCCATATTGTAGCCGCAGAAGGGCAGCATGGCCATGGGGTCGCGCCGAACTTTACCAATGGTGCCGGCTGCGGCTGCGGTCATCTCACTGCCCATGGTGGCTCCGGCATAGACGCCGCCGCTCCAGTTAAAGGCTTGGAAGATCAGTGGCATGGTGGTGGCACGGCGCCCGCCGAAAATGATGGCACTGATAGGCACGCCTTCGGGTTTCTCCCAGTCGGGATCAATCGTGGGGCATTGCGAGGCGGGCGCGGTGAAGCGTGAGTTCGGATGCGCAGCTTTGACGCCTTTCTCCTTGGCGATCTCGGGCGTCCATTGGTTACCCTGCCAGTCGATGCATTTCTCGGGAGGAGTATCGGTCATGCCTTCCCACCAAACACCGCCGTCAGGCGTGAGTGCCACGTTGGTGAAGATGGTGTTCTTCCGCAGTGATATCATGGCGTTCGGGTTCGTGTGATCGCTCGTGCCGGGTGCCACGCCGAAGAAGCCTGCTTCAGGATTGATGGCGTAGAGTCGGCCATCTGGGCCGGGTTTCAGCCACGCGATGTCATCACCCACAGTCCAGACCTTCCAGCCTTTGTCGGAGAAATGCTTCGGCGGGATGAGCATGGCGAAGTTCGTCTTGCCACAGGCACTGGGGAAAGCGGCAGCCACGTAGGTCTTTTCGCCCTTCGGATTTTCGACGCCCAGGATAAGCATGTGCTCGGCCATCCAGCCTTCATCACGCGCCATCGCGGAGGCGATGCGCAGGGCAAAGCATTTTTTGCCGAGCAGGGCATTGCCACCATAGCCGGAACCGTAGCTCCAGATCTCGCGCGACTCGGGGAAGTGGACGATATACTTCTCCTTGTTGCAGGGCCAGGACACATCCTTCTGACCTTTTTTCAAAGGAGCGCCAACGCTGTGCATGCAGGGCACCACGCGCTTTTCACCTTTGTCGATGATCTTAAACACTGGCTTCCCGATGCGGGCCATGATGCGCATGTTCACCACGGCATAGGCTGAGTCCGTGAGTTGCACGCCGATCTGGGACATGGGCGAGTCCAGCGGCCCCATGCTGTAGGGCAGCACATACATCGTGCGGCCTTTCATGCAGCCATTGAAGAGGCCTCGGAGCTTCTTCTTCATCTCAAAAGGGTCCATCCAGTTGTTCGTCGGACCCGCGCCTTCTTTGGCATTGCTGCAAATGAAGGTGCGCTCCTCGACACGGGCCACATCGCTAGGGTCAGATTTCGCGTAGTAGCAGCCGGGCCAGTTCTTTTGATTTAGTTTGATGAAGGTGCCACCGGCCACCATCTCATCACAAAGGCGGTCATATTCTGCTTTGGAGCCATCCACCCAGTGGATGCGGTCCGGCTTGC
>JBILPY010000752.1:0-2532 GCA_044373575.1 Prosthecobacter sp.
ATGATGTCGAGGCCGCCGGTGTTGTCGTCGGGGTAGAGGCCGAAGGTGAACCAGGGATGCTTCAGCCCGCCGGCCTCTTGGCCGCAGCCGATGACGTCGTGGATCAAATTGTAGCGCCACTTGCTGCCGCGGCTGCTGATCCAATCGCGACCGCCGGTGTAGATCGCGCCGCCGTCCTGCGTCTCCAGGCAGAGGTGATGGAGGTGGTTGTATTCGACGAGGAGGTTGTTCCCGCTCATCTGCACGCCCATGCGCGGGCCGTCGTGGATGTGGCAATGCCGCAGTGCATTGTCCACGCCATACATGGCGACACCGCAGGCATTCTTGTTGAACACGCCCATGTGATGGATGTGGCAGTCCTCGACGACATGACCGGGGCCGGTGAGCGTTTTGCGATCGCCGCCGCTGAGGCTGACGCCGTTGCTGCCGGAGAAGCTGATCTCGCAATGCGAGACGCGGACGTTTTTGCCATCGCTGACGCCGACGCCGCTGCCGTGGAAGGCTCCGACCTTGGTGATGACGCACTTCTCGACGAGGCAGTCCTCGGCCCGCTCGAAGGTGATGGCGCTGCCGTGGCAGCCGGTGAGCGTGAGGCCACGGAGGGTGATGTTTTTTGCGCCTTTGATTTTGAAGAAGGCGTCGGCCAGAGGCAGCCGCACCTGGCATTCGGCGATGGGCTTCACAGGCCAGAAATACAGCACGCCGCTGTGCTTGTCGTAGAACCACTCGCCGGGGGCGTCGAGTTCTTCGAGGGCGTTTTGGAAGTGGTAGCGGTTGTGCGGGTGGAGGTCGTAGGCGCAGTCCTTTTTCAGCATGAGCAGTCGCGTGGCGGGATCGAGCGTCGCGACGGGCTCGAGGAAGTTCCACCAGCCGTATTGCGCGAAAATGTCGAGCTCGACGTCCTCGGGGTGCGCCCACTTCCGCACGTCTTCGGGCTTCACAAACATCGTGCGTTTCCAAAGATGGCCTTCGGGAGCACCTGCAGGCGGGAAGGCAGGCACAAAGGCCCAGCCGCCGTAGAGCGGGTCCTTCGCGTCGAAGTTCGGGTGGCGGGCGAGGATCTGCCGCTCGCCATCGCAGAGCAGTTGTTTCGGCACGAAGCCCTTCGGCAGCAGCTTGGAGACATCGGCTTTGACGATCTCGCCGCTGTGTTTTTCCCAGCCGCTGACGTGCGGGCCTCCGACGAGCGTGCTCTTCGTGCCGGTGATCGTGAGATTGGAATCCTGCGCTTCGAGGGTGAGCGGTGTGAGCAGCTCTGTGGTGCCTGCGGGGAAGAAAAGCGTCGCCGCCGAGGTGTCACCGGCTTTGCGCGCCTCGCGGATTTGCTGAAGGGCTTGGTGAGGTGTGAGTGCCGATGTCACGCGAACCTCCAGGGCAGGGGAGGGCGAAAGTGACGACAGAAGCGAAAGAAGGATCAGACGACGAAGCATGACGGCCGATCATGGCGAGTCGGCAGGCTCAGGCAATGTCCTCCTGTGAACGAGCCTTGCGCGTCACTCCACCTTCAGCCGCAGGGTCGGGGGTGAGTTCCGCGTGTTCTCCTTGCTGGCGAAGGCGTGGGCGAGGCCATTGCGTGCGGCTTCATTGGTTTCGCGGCAGACGATGAGCGTCACGAGGCCGTTCGTATCTGCACGCAAAGCCTCTACGAGTTCGGGACTTTTCACAGTGAACGCCCCGCGCGTCGTGCCCTGTGGCACGATGAACTGACCGATGCGGCGTGACTGCGCGGCAATGGCCGAGGTGCGATGCGCCTCGGCGTCGTCGTGAGCTGGAGCGGAACTCCACTTGAGCGTCTCTTCATTCCACGAGTCCTGGGTTTCATCCGTGAGTGCATACACGGCAAAAATCGCGTCTTGCACGAGCGAGGCAAAGCCCAGCTCGCTAGGCTCCACATGAATCACAAACTCCGCATCGGTGACCTTTTTTCCACGGAAGCGCGAGAGATCAAAGGCCATGTAGGCCTTGCGATCCAGCTTTGTATCATGGGTCGAATGCTTGACCCGCAGGTAGGACTCATGGCCGCTCACCTTGATCGTTGGATTGGACTGAATCCAGGAATCCATGCCTTCGCCAAAGGCCGTGGTCACCGCCTGCCAGCCGTCACCGAGATCCCGGATCGCATCGGGAAGCCAGCGGCCGGACTCGGGTTGATCTTCGCGGTTTTCATCAGGGTTCACGGCCGTGGCCAGGAAGTTCCCATAGTCCACACGTTGTCCGGCGTGGAGTTCACGAGACTTCGTTTCGCCTTCGCGCTGCACTTCCACCAGACCTTCGATCACGTGCACGAGGCACTTGCCGTCCTCACCTGCGCTGACGCCGAAGCGTGTGCCCCAGTCCACGATTTTGGTCTCCGGGGTGTGAATGGTGAAGCCCTTCGCCTGCGGCGGGACGTCGGCCACCACGGTGCCTTTTTTCACCCGGCACTCCATCTTGGACACGACCTCCATGCTCACCGGTGCCTCCAGGGTGACTTCAGCGCCGCTTTCAAATTTCAGCGTCGCCATGCCTTCCAGCAGCTCCAGCGTGCCAGGA
>JBILPY010000754.1:0-2531 GCA_044373575.1 Prosthecobacter sp.
GGGCGGTCACGACCTCACGCGGCACTTCAGAGCCATCATCATCTCCAGCGAGGTCGGAGCCTCCAAGCCCCACCCGCGCATGTTTGCCACGGCCCTGAAAACCATGAGCGCTGAATCTGCGGCCAGCCTTCACGTCGGGGACGATATGTGCAACGACATCGAAGGTGCCCAGGCCGCAGGTTGGCATGCTTTTTTGGTGCAGCGTCCTCATACCAATCTTCTCACCCTCGCAGAAAAAGTCCTTTCCGGAGCATATTCAGGCTTGCAGGATGGTCGAAGACGAGTAGCTAACCCGCCCCCATCCGCGCGGGTAGCTCAGCGGTAGAGCAGTTGGCTTTTAACCAATTGGTCGAGGGTTCGATCCCCTCCCCGCGTACCATCCGATGGTTGTTAGTTTTTGCCCAGGTAGCTCAGTGGTAGAGCAGTTGGCTCTTAACCAATTGGTCGTGGGTTCGAATCCCTCCCTGGGCACTTCCTCTGAATCACAGAGGGAGTGCTGTTTGAAGTTTCACGCGAACACTCAGTCGCCCTCAGGAACATCAAACTTTAAACTTGGAACTTAGCCCCATCTCGCCTTCTTCCGCGCCCCTATGTCCAGCGAGCAGCAGCGTAAAGCCTTCCCATTCTCCGAATTTGAACCGAAGTGGCAGGATGTGTGGGAGGCAAAGAAGGCCTTCCGCACGCCGAACCCCGGTGATGCCGACTTCGATGCCTCGAAGCCGAAGTACTTCGTGCTCGACATGTTCCCCTATCCCAGCGGCGCGGGCCTGCACGTCGGTCATCCTGAGGGCTACACAGCCACGGACATCATCGGTCGCTTCAAAAAGATGTCCGGCTTTAACGTGCTGCATCCCATGGGCTGGGACGCCTTCGGGCTGCCGGCGGAGCAATACGCCATCAAGACCGGCCAGCACCCACGCACCACGACGGAGAAGAACATCGAAGGCTTCCGCGGTCAGTTGAAGCGCCTCGGCTTCGCCTACGACTGGGATCGCGAGGTAAATACGACCGATCCCGGCTACTTCAAATGGACGCAGTGGATCTTCCTGAAGCTCTACAACGCCTATGTGAACGACGAAGGCAAAGCCCGCCCAATCACCGAACTCGAAGCCAAGGGCCTGAGTCGCGATGAGATCGATGCGAAACGCCTCGCCTACATCTCATCCGCACCTGTGAACTGGTGCCCGGAACTCGGCACCGTGCTGGCGAATGAAGAAGTCGTGGATGGCAAAAGCGAAGTCGGCGGATTCCCCGTCGAGCGCCGCCCCATGCGCCAGTGGATGCTGCGCATCACCGCCATGGCCCAGCGCCTCATCGATGAACTCGATGGCCTCGACTGGCCCGAAAGCATCCGCTTGCTACAACGCAATTGGATCGGCCGCAGTGAGGGTGCTCACGTCAAATTCCAGATCTCCGGTTTCGAATCTGAGGTCACCGTCTTCACCACGCGTCCCGACACCCTCTTCGGAGCCACCTACATGGTCCTGGCTCCCGAACATCCGCTGGTACCGCAGATCACCACGCCCGAGCAGCTCGCCGCCGTCGAAGCCTATCAGAACGGCGTCGCCTCCAAGTCCGATCTGGAGCGCACGGAACTGGCGAAGGAAAAAACCGGCGTCTTTACCGGCGCTTTTGCCATCAATCCCGTGAACAACGAGCAGATCCCCATCTGGATCGCCGACTACGTCATGATGGGCTACGGCACCGGGGCCATCATGGCTGTGCCTGCGCATGACACTCGTGACTTTGAGTTCGCGCAGAAATTCAGCCTGCCCGTAACGCAAGTCGTGCAGCCGCCTGAAGGCAAAGACTGGCAAGGTTTCACCGATGACGGCACCGCCATCAACAGTGGCTTCCTTGACGGTTTGACCACTCCTGACGCGAAGCGCACCATCACCACCTGGCTCGAAGAAAAAGGCCTCGGCAAAGGCACCACGAACTTCAAGCTGCGCGACTGGCTCTTCAGCCGACAGCGCTACTGGGGCGAGCCCTTCCCCATCGTGTGGGAAGATGGCAATCATCGCTGCATTCCTGAGAGCGAGCTGCCGTTGCTGCCGCCGACACTGGAAGATTTCAAGCCCACCGGCACGCCTGAGCCGCCGCTGTCCAAAGCCACCGACTGGGTCCGCTATTCCGAAACCGCGACCCGCGAACTCAACACCATGCCGCAGTGGGCCGGATCGTGCTGGTATTACCTCCGCTACTGCGATGCTCAGAACAGCGAGCGCTTTGTCAGCGTGGAAGCGGAGAAATACTGGATGGGCGGCGGCAAGCCCGGCGGTGTCGATCTGTACGTCGGCGGCACCGAGCACGCGGTGCTGCACCTGCTTTACGCCCGCTTCTGGCACAAGGTGCTCTTCGACCTCGGCTACGTCAGCACGCCGGAGCCTTTCCAGCGTCTGGTGAACCAAGGATTGATCATGGGCGAGGACGGCCAGAAGATGTCGAAGTCACGCGGCAACGTGGTGAACCCCGACGACGTCGTGGCCGAGTATGGTGCCGATGCACTGCGCCTCTATGAGATGTTCATG
>JBILPY010000755.1:0-2526 GCA_044373575.1 Prosthecobacter sp.
AAAACGACGGCCTTTTTGCATCTGCTCCTTCACAAGCGCGAGATGCTCGATCACTTCTTCATCGGTCACTGGGCGACGGAATACTTTCGGTAGGAATCCAGCGAGCAAGCGGCGGGCATCGGCTTCGGGTTGCGATGAAACAACGCGCAGGTCCTTGGTAGCCACCTTTGCGTTCGCAGGCTGCAGCGGCAGGTTGCCGTAGAGCAGTTGATGACCACGCGGCGGCCATTGCTCAAGCAGCGGGCCCTCGATTTCCACCCACTCGACGACCGCGCAGATGCCGCCGACCATCGAGCGTTCGTCCGGCGTCTCAGGCACGATGCGATAGGGCGAAAGCCAAAGCGTCTTGCCTTGCGGCACGCGCGCTTCGTATTCGAACTCGCGAAACTCCGTGGGACTCATCTCCACGTAGGTGTTCTCAGAGGTCAGCCCATTGTAGGGCCACACGGCAAGCGCGACCTTGAGCACGATGTGGCGATCAGGGCGCTTCTTGTCATTCGCATTCGCGTTCGGTCCCTCTTTGTCAATCATCGCCCGTGCGCGGATGCGGAAGCGATAGCGGGCGTCTGGCACAGGAGGTGACCACGCTCCCAAAGCGCCATGCGGGCCGTTGCCGCCATTCCAGCGGATGGCGAGAAACCCCTCGGGCGAATGCGTCCACTGGCTGTTCTGAAAGCCCGGCGCATTCCAGTCGTGCCAGGTTTCGTTGTAGTCGGTGCGGATCTTTTTTGTCTCGGGCTTCGGCGTGGTGATCGTCGCTTCCTTCAACGCGAGGTCCGCCGCCTGCAAGTAACGCTCCAGATGCACCGCAGAGAGATTCAGCGCCGCACCGATGTTGTCGAAGCCGCCTGCCGTGCCGTCTTCTGGCAACAAGTCACGCAGAGGCGTGTCGATGCCGAGCAGATCGTGAACTGTGTTCACATACTCGGTGCGATTCAGCCGCCGGTAAACCACGCGGCCATCCGACTCCTGCTTGTGTCGGCTGAAAGTATGCAGCTCATCATGCAACGTCTTCAAAAAGCTGCTGCTCACTTCCGATGGCGGACGATTCTTCTTCTTCGGTGGCATCTCGCCGCGCTCCACCTTGTCGAAGACCTTGGTCCATTGCAGGAGGTTCTCCACGTCATCGGGCTTCCATTTCAGCGCCGCCAAATCGAGCCCGCCTTTCTTTGAGTCTGCATCGTGGCAATCGTAGCAGTGCTGGTCGAACATCGGCTCCAGTTTACCGCCGAGTTCAGCGGCTGATGCGGAAGCGAGCACAACCGCGCAAAACAAAGTGGTGATGTTTAAGGCACTCTTCATCACGGCTGCTTCGGGGTGGTAGGTTGGACGCTGGCTGCATCGCCAGTTTTCGGGACAGCTCGCGCGAGACGAAACCCCGTGTCGGGATATTTCTTCGCCGGTTTGGAGCTGGTGCGCACGAACGACTTCATTTTCTCAAACGTATGCGCCACACAGCCACCTCTCATGCCGCGTTGAGTATCGAAGACGAGCGCCTCGTTCCATTCCCACGCATTGCCGCTTTGATCAAACGTGCCGTAATAGCTGGCGGAACCGGGATAACTTCCCACCGGATACATCCGCGTGTAGGCACTGGGCGGAAGGTTGCCGACGTTCTTCTGCGAGTAGTTCGCCGAGTTCGGTTCACTTGCGCCTTCGGCCCGGAACTGCGGCTGTTCGTTGCTGCGCGTGGGATAGAGCCAGTAATCGCCAACCGGCCCACCCTTCGATTGCGGCTGAAAATACGCCGCCTTATACCACTCGTTCTCCGTCGCGATCCACACCTTCGCACCCGGCTCATGCCGCGCGAGGCCGCCGTGCTTCGCGATGTCATACGCGCCGGTTTCAGTGTCGCCCTTGCCCTGGCCATTGTGCAGCCAGTTCACAAAACGCATCGCATCGAGAAAGCTCACATACACCACCGGCTTCTTCTCCTGACCCGCGATGACTTCATAGCGATACGCTCCCGGCGCACCCATGCGATTGATAAATACCGGCAAGTCGTTGCGAATGCCGCCCTGATTGTTATCCGTCAACAGCGCGCTGCCCATGCTCGCATTCCACAGTCCGCGCGGATCATTCGCCGCCACCGCATTCAAGAACTCCGCATACTGCCCGATGGTTACCTCGAACTTCGCCATCTGAAACTCATACGCTACCGCGCCATAGCCCGTCTTGTCCGGCGCATTGCCCGCATCACCCACCGTGACCCATTCGCTGTCGAGGGCGTGCGCATCCATTCCGCAGACGAGAAGCAACAGGAGCCACGGCTTCATTTTTTCTCCTCCAGCGGCTCAAAGCTCACATCGTCATACCAACCGTTCACCACGTCCTTGCTGCCACCGCCCACGGCGAACTGCACCGTCTCTTTTGGCGCATCGCCCGCATGGGTCTCGTAGGTCAACACTTGTTTCCCATCGATGAACGCCATGATCGTCTTGCCGTGCATCTCGATGACCAGAGCGTGCCAGGCATCGAGAGAAAGTGCGATCTTCTCCACCTTCGCCGCACCGATGAACTTGCGGT
>JBILPY010000756.1:0-2524 GCA_044373575.1 Prosthecobacter sp.
GAGCGGTTGCGGAATCTCGTGCTCATGGGCAGGGGCGAGCCGCTGCATAATTACGATTCGGTGATGAAGGCCATGGATCTCATCAGCGACACGCGCGGAGCCAATATCGGCCCGAGCAAGATCAGCATCAGCACCGTCGGTGTCGTTCCCGGCATCCTGCGTCTGGCCGAGGAGGGGCGTCCCTACAATCTTGCCGTCAGCCTGCACGGCAGCACGGAGGCCGAGCGCGCCGCCCTGATCCCCGCGAACCAGCGCTGGCCGCTCGCGGATCTCATCGCCGCCTGCCGAACCTACAATGACAAGACGGGGCGGCGTATCTTCTTCGCCTGGACGCTCATTGCTGGAGTCAATGACACGCCGGATCACGCGCGCCGCGTCGCAGCTTTGCTCGCGGGGCTGGACGCCCATGTGAATCTCATACCGCTGAACGAAACCGCCGGCTACGAAGGCCGCGAAGGCACGGAAAGCGCGGCGGAGGTGTTCAGCGGCATCGTTCAGGCAGCTGGCATTCCATGCACCATCCGCCAGCGGCGGGGGATCGACGTCGCCGCCGGTTGTGGCCAGCTCCGTGCGGAGAAAAAGCGCCGCGTCAGTGCTGCGGCAGCATGACCACATCCGCTGCGGCGGCCATGACGCGGATTTCATCCGTGGATGGCAGGCGGATCTGGCGCGGGTTCATCTCACAGACCTTGAGCTGAGGGCCACCGCTGATCTGAAGCAGATACTGCACCGTGGCACCGAGGTACACCGTGTCCACGATGTGGCAGGGCAGGCGGTTCGTGGAGTCGAGCATGTGCCCGAAGGTCAGTGCCTCCGGACGGATGGAAAGGGTGACGCTCGTGCCCGGCTCAGGATGCCAGTCAGGATGATTCGTGCGGGCACGCAGGGGGCCGAAATCAGTGGTCACTTCGAAATATCCAGGCTCACTGCTGCGGCTGCGGACGCGGGCTTCGATGAAGTTTGTCTCGCCGATGAATTCGGCAACCATGCGCGAGGCAGGGTCACGATAGACCTCCTCCGGCGTACCGACTTGAGCGAGCCTCCCTGCATCCATGACGGCGAGACGGTCCGCCATGCTCAGCGCCTCATCGCGGTCATGCGTCACATAGATGCCCGTGAGGCCGAACTCTTTGCAGATGCGGCGGATCTCCGAGCGCATCTCATGACGGAGCTTGGCATCCAGATTGGAGAGCGGCTCATCCAGCAGCAGGCAACGCGGACGAACCACCAGCGCTCTCGCCAATGCCACCCGCTGTTGTTGACCACCGGAAAGCTGGGAAATGCGGCGCGAGCCGAGCCCGCCGAGCTGCACGAGTTCCAGCGCCTGCGCCACCCGCTTCTCGATCTCGTCCTTCGGCCTGCCACGTTCCTCGAGTCCGAAGGCCACGTTCTGCGCCACGTTCAGATGTGGCCACAGGGCATAGCTTTGAAACATCATCCCCGTGCCGCGTTTGTGCGCGGGCAGACGGGTTACATTGTCTTCATCAAAGAAGATGTTGCCCGCCTCCGGCTGGTAAAAGCCCGCGATGTGGCGCAGCAGCGTCGTCTTCCCACAGCCACTCGGCCCGAGCAAAAAAAACAGCTCCCCCTGACCGATCTCAAGGTTCACGTCATTGAGGACGGTCTGCGCGCCAAAGCGCTTGGTGAGGCCTTGAATGGAAATGTGAACCATGTGCAGGACATTGCATGGCGGGCAGCCGATGTGTCAACCCAGATGGAGCGGAGGGCATAGTTTGCCGAGATGCGCCTTGATTAGATGCCGTGGCATTTTTCACTGAAGCCCATGCCCGGCCCCATCACTCGCTTTGCCCCCAGTCCCACCGGCTGGCTGCACCTCGGTCATGCCTACGCGGCTCTGTTTGCGGCTGAAAAGGCGGACGGCGGGCGCTTCCTGGTCCGGCTGGAGGATATCGACTCCACCCGCGCTCGCCCGGAGTATGAAGCGGGGATCTTTGAAGATCTTGCCTGGCTCGGGCTGACCTGGGAGTTGCCCGTGATTCGTCAGTCCGAGCATGTCGAGGTGTATCGCGCCGGGCTGGCGGAGCTGGATCGGCTGGGGCTGCTGTATCCCTGCTTTTGCACGCGGAAGGAGATCCAGCACGAGATCGCCCAGGCCGGTAATGCGCCGCATGGCCCCGATGGCCCGCTTTACCCCGGCACCTGCCGGGACCGCAGCGCCGGGGAAAGGCAGGACCGAATCTCTCAAGGCGATGCCTATGCGCTGCGGCTGGATGTGGCGCGGGCGATGAGCCTCGTCGGTAAAGAACTGCGCTGGGAAGATCGCGCCCACGGGCACTTCATCGCCACGCCGGGCATCTTTGGGGATGTGGTGTTGGCACGCAAAGACACACCTGCGAGTTATCACCTCGCTGTGGTGCTCGATGACGCACGTCAGGGCATCACTCTGGTGACACGCGGTGAGGATCTCCTGCCCGCGACACATCTCCATCGTCTGCTGATCGAGTTGCTGCACCTGCCGATGCCCGCCTGGGAGCATCATCGCCTTATACTCGATGACCAAGGC
>JBILPY010000757.1:0-2518 GCA_044373575.1 Prosthecobacter sp.
TGCACGCGATGGGTGAGCGGATGATGCCTCGCCTCCAGACTCTCTTTTAAATGCAGCACGCAACTCCCGGAGGGTGAGACGATGTGATCAAAGCTGGCAAAGGCATCACCAAAGTCCGTGACACAGCCTTCGCTGAGCTGCGCATAGCCAGAGTTCGACATCGGCTGGCCGCAGCAGGAAGGCGATGCTGGCACGACGACCTCATGCCCGAGCCCTTGCAGCAAGGAAAGCGTGGCCCTGCCAACCTGAGGATACAGTTGGTCAACGTAGCAGGGGATGAAGAGGCCTATCTTCATGCGGCAGCCTTGGCGATGTTTTCCAGCAGGGCCTTCACACAGGCGGCGGAGAAGATCGGGTCATTGATCTCGGCGTCGATCTCGATCAGCGGGATGCCTGGATCGAGGTTGCTTTTGATGGCGGCAAACAGCGCCGTGTCAGCGGCGGCATCGTGGAAGGATTTGCCTTCAGCACTGATGACACTGATGGCCTTCGTCGGCAGCAGGACGGTGACGGGCGCGGTGTAGGCGTTCACCTTGTCAGCGATGATCTTGCCTAGCTGGGCGCACTCTTCGGCATTCGTGCGCATGAGGGTGACCTGGGCGTTGTGCTGGTAAAAGGTGCGGCCTGCATACTTGGTGGGCACGGTTTGCGGCTCGCCGAAGTTCACCATGTCGAGACAGCCGGGCGTGACGATGGCGGGCACTTGGGCCTTGGCGGCGGCATCGAGCCGCTCGGGTCCGGCATTCAGCACGCCGCCGCAGAGTTCATCGGCCCACTCGGTGGTGGTGATGTCCAGCACACCGGCGACCATGCCGCTTTCGATCAGCGCCTCCATGGCGCGTCCGCCATTGCCGGTGGCGGCAAAGACGAGCACCTCATAGCCCGCTTGTTCGAGCTGCTCCTTGGCCGCAGTGACGCAGGCGGTGGTGTTGCCAAACATGCTGGCAACGATGAGCGGCTTGTCAGACGACGGCGTTTGTTTACGGCCCTCAGCAGCCTGCACCATGCCGCAGACAGCTCCGGCGGCATTTTCAAAGATGACGCGGGTGAGTCGGTTGATGCCCGCGACATCGGCGATGGCGGGGATCATGACGATGTCCTTCGTGCCGACGTAGGGTGCGGTGTTGCCACTGGCGAGCGTGCTGACCATGATCTTCGGGAAGCCGATGGGCAGTCCGCGCATCGCCGCCGTGCAGATGGCGGTGCCGCCACCGCCGCCGAGCGAGATGATGCCCTGCACGCGTCCGCTTTCCACGAGGTCGGCCACGATCTTGGCCGCGCCTTTGGCCATGAGGGTGACACATTCGCCACGATCCTGGCGGGCGAGCACAGCCTTCCAGTCATCGGCACCTGCAGCGGCGACTTCATCGGCGCTGATGTCCGGCGTGATGCCCGGCGCAGCGAGGCTGCCCGCATTGATGAGCAGGGTGTCGATGCCGCGACTGCGAATGCAGTCGGCGAGGAAGCCGTGTTCGGGGCCTTTGGAATCAAACGTGCCGAGGATGGCGATGGTGGGCATGGGCGGTCAGTGCGGGTGAGATTAAACGAATACGAGACCAGTGAACGAAACTGGCGCTCACTTCTCAAGCCCGCCGTTCCACTTTCGCCTCACTGAAATCCACTCCGATAGTTGGATCAGCGCAAGTAGCGGCTCATCTGTGTCTTGAGCGGTTTTTGAAGGATGCCTGTGGCGATGCCTGCTCCGTAGAGCCGCTCATTCTGGGATTTGAGGTCGAAAGGCTTCTCAGTCGTCTGGACGATCCATCGGGCGAGCTCACGTCCGGTCTTTTGATCCACAAGGGTGATCTCGACGGTGAGATTGGAGTAAATGATCGCATTGCCTTGGGAGCGGAGCACGGAGGTGCGCACTGTGTAGCCGCTTTGGCGTGACTGACCACCCAGCAGGACCTGGCATCCCATGGATTCAAAGCCACGCCGGATCTCTTCACTGAGAGCTTGGGCCACGGCAGGTTTGAGTTTGCCAATGACGGGCGACTGGTCAGGCATGAGAACTTCGACGAGCCGGTTTCTGTCGAGCGAGACAGGAGCTATGGGCTCAGCAGTGCCGCTGACGCGAAGGATGCGGGTGGTGATGACTTCTTCTCGCGGGGCGACAGGTTCTGCGGCTGGGGTGGGCGTGGATGCTGGCGCGGGCTGAGCCTGGGGTGTTTTCTCCTCACGACTGGAGGCTGCCATCTTGGCAATCAGAATGATGAGAGCAATGGACCCAAGGATGATGGCCGCCTCGCCACCGCCGCCTCCACCACCCGCAGGGACATAGATGGGGGTGTAAATAGGCGTGTGGCTGCTTCCTGAACTTCCAGCGCTGCTGGCCATGGCAATGGAGCTGTTGCCCGGGATCTGGCGGGTGGTTTGCTTCTTATCCACCGTGTATGTGTAGCGGTAGGGGCGTCCACCCATCTCCTTTTCAGCGACTGTGTGGAAGGTCTCGATGGCCGCCGTGGGATTCAGGATGAAACTACCATCCATATCAATCTTCACACAGCCGGTGGCCGTG
>JBILPY010000153.1:0-8282 GCA_044373575.1 Prosthecobacter sp.
TGAGAGTCTTCGCCAGCACGGCATCCTTTGGCCAGACCACTTTGCTGCCACTCACACTGCCATCCGGCTTTTTGGTGACGGCGGCTTCGACTTTCGTTTCTGCTGGCAAGGCAATGAAGCGCCGTCCCACAAGCCGGTCCTGCCACATCGGCTCCGTGACACTGAACTCATGCACGCCTGCCGCGGGTGTTTGCAGTTTCACATTCGCGAAGAGTCCCGTCTCGCTCAGCTTGCGAGGGAAGCTGGCAGGCTGGTCCGTGGTTGGGTTGCGAACGAGGCGATGAAAGGTGCTCGGCCTGCCCCAGTGGGCATACACGATCTCGCCATCATCGAGCAGGCCAAAGGTCACGATCTTGTGCGGTGTGTCGGCGATCTCTTCGTGGCGGGTGATCTTCGTGCCGTCGTGCCACAGCGCCCAGATTTTGCCCGTCTCGTAGTCGCCATAGACATAGGCTCCATCGAGTTCGGGGAGCGCTTTGCCACGATAAACGTAGCCACCGGTGATGCTCGCCGCCTCCGTGTGTGGATGGGCGATAACGGGCGGCGTGATGGGCGCGAGCGGGCTGAGGAGCTCCGGTTTGATCGACTGCGTGGCCTCCATGGCACTCCAGCCATGATTCGTGCCGCGACCGACGAGATGAATCATCTCCCACAGCTCCCATCCGACATCGCCGCACCAGAGACGGCCTTTGGCATCGAAGCTGATCTTCCACGGATTGCGGAAGCCGAAGGCCCAGATCTCGGGGCGCACGTTGGGTTTGCCCAGGAAGGGGTTGTCACTCGGCACGGCGTAGGTTTTGCCAGCGTCGCGTTTGTTCACGTCGATGCGCAGGATGCTGCTGAGGAGATCGGAGTTGTCCTGGCCGGTATTTCGAGGGTCGGGCGGCGCGGGAACCTCGGCATCACCGGTGGTGATGTAGAGCATGCCATCGAGCCCGAACTGGAGGTGCGCGCCATTGTGCCCGCCACTGAGCCAGGTGAGCAAGGTCTCCTCACTCGCTGGATCAATGATGATGGGGTCGATGGAGCTGAGTTTGAAACGCGAGAGCTTCGTGCCGTCCTCAATGCCTGCACCGAGCGTGTAGCTGAGGAAGACTTCTTTAGCCTCGCGCCACTTTGGGTGAAAGGCCAGACCATAGGCGTGATCAAGCTTGGGATACTTCACCTTCAAATCGATCATGAGATCCTTCGTCGATGCTGAAAGGTCACGCGGCAGGGACCAGATCTTCCCGCCATTCTCGACCACGATGATCCTGCCGGGCAAACTCACGATCTCCAGTGCGTCACTCAAGCTCTGTTGAGTAAGAACCGCTTCGGCGATGAAGGGCTTTGCAGGTTCAGGCGAACCCTGGATGCGCGAGGTCGTCCATGGCACGCGGGCATTCACCGAGGCTGCTGCGAGCAGAGAAAAAACAATGAGTCGGGAAAACATGCCCGTCGGTTTATCTGAAACCCACGGGCGTGGCAATCACGGATGCACGGCACTCATGGCACCAGTCTCTCATCCCAACTCCACAGAGGTGTGATGGCACTGGCCTCGACCCAGCCACGGAGGTTTTCTGGACTGCCGGGGATTTCGACGTAGAACCAGGAACCGCGCTTCTCCAAAGTGCGGACCTGACTGCCGGGTGGCAGACCGATGACAGTGCCGCTGGTGACAGTGGCGGAGGTGAAGGAATTCACATCAGGCTGGGTGACGATGCTGATGTCCTTCACTCGATCCGGTCCCAAAGGGCGCAAGGCGGCGAAGGCACCCGCAGGTACTGCAATGATGAGGCCGATGATGCTGAGGACGACAGGCCAGGTGGCACTGCGCTCAGAGAGGAACACACGCCAGGTGAGTGAGAGGAAGATGAGCCAGACACCAGCGGCGGCGAGGATGAGCCATTCATTCATGGTCAAAGCGAAGCTGGCATCAAGCAGCGGAGAGTCTT
Organism: Prosthecobacter sp.; assembly: GCA_044373575.1. Lineage (GTDB taxonomy): Bacteria > Verrucomicrobiota > Verrucomicrobiia > Verrucomicrobiales > Verrucomicrobiaceae > Prosthecobacter. The sequence goes on from JBILPY010000153.1 coordinate 1,935, forward strand.
CACCGAAAACGAGGTAGCGGGTGCGCTCGAAGATGTGGCGGAGGTTTTGGTTCAGCTCGGGATTGCGTCCGTCGAGGAGTTGGGCGCGCTGATACCATAGCGCGGCGCGGCCCATGTCACCCTGGCGATAGCGGGCGTGGCCGATGATCTGGAAGACTTCGGCGCTGAGATCCGGCGGTGTTTTCTTCGTGAGGGATTCGGCGAGATACTGGGCACGGGTGAAGTTGCCTTTCTCGATCTCGGCGATGGCATCGCGATAGATATCATCCGGAGAAGAGGCGGTGGCCTTGGGTGCTTCGGCCGCACCGAGGCTGGTGGCGAAGAGCAAGAAGGCGATGGCGACGACATTCAGTTTGGCCAAAGTCTGGCGCATGAGTGCAGCAAGGGTGCTCTGCATCTCGCGACGCTCATTGGCCTGAAGGCCTGGAGCGTGAGCGGCGGTGAAATTCGTGGACTCGTAGCGGTCGAGGATGGCTCTGAGCGGGCCTTCTTTGACGGGCGCGGTGCCTTGCGTGGTCTGGATGAACTGCGCGGCACTGCGGAGAAATTCTTGGTCGCTGGCACTGCCGCTTACGGTCTCAAACTGATCCCAAGCGGCGCGGAGTTCGCCTGCACGACCGGCGAGGCGGGCTTCCTTGCGGCGACGAGCCACCGCGAGCACGCAGGCGAGAGCGAAGAGGCCGACGGGCACGGCTTGCACGGTCCAGAAGGTGCTGCTGCGCAGAAGCAGGGTGCTGGTAGGCGCGATCCAGTGGGACTTCGGCGATGGGCGCACCAGGATGTCGGTGATGTCGGCCTGCGGGTCTGTGACGGGCGGTGGGGCTATCGGGACTTCCGTCACTGTGCCACTGCCGCCTGTGCCCGCGGACTCAGCAGCCGCCGTGACAGGCGCGGGCTTCATGTTCAGCGGGATGGGTTCGCTGCGGAGGGTGACGTATTTTTTTTGTGAGGGGCTGAAGTAGTTCAGCTCGAAGGGCGGGACATTCGGATGAACGGCTTCGGGCACGACCACCTGGGTGTAACCGACTTTGCGTTCGAGCGTGGGTGTCTGGTTTTGATCCATCTGCCCCTCGATGACATAACGTTTCGCCGGGTAGATCTTCCAACCACCGTTGGAGACGAGTGCGGGCGTGTTAAGTGCATCAAAGTTCCCCGTGCCTGATACGGCAAGTTCAACGGAGATGGGATCGCCCACAGTGAGGTCCGTCGGCGAGGCGGTGGCAGTCATCTGGAATTCACCGACAGCACCGCTGAAATTCGCGGGCTTGCCTTCCGCGGGCATGGGCAGGACTTTGATGGTGACCTGCTGGCTCTTCACTTCGAGTTTGCGCGGCTCGCTCATGCCGGGGAAGAACCCTGGTGGGAAGTTTTGCTGGAAGCCGGGCGGGAACATGCCGCGCTGTTGCTGCGCATCGGCGGGCACTTCGACGAGGAGTTCGAGCTTGGCAGGACCGACCTTCAAATCGCCAGTACGGAGTGAGGAAAGCGTACTGCGAAAGGTGAGCACATAATAGCCGATGCCATCGATGACGGTGCTGCTCTGCTCATTCGTCTGTGGGAAGCGAGCGATGGCGAAGTCGCTCTTTTCCATCTCGATGAGGCCAAGTCGGCGAAGCTGTACCTGACGCGGCACATAAAGACTGGCATTCACCGGCACGACTTCACCTTGGTAGATCTCCTTCTTGCCGAGTTCGATTTGGAGGATGGGCTGGTTGGCATCATCCTGAGTCTGTGCTTGTCCATTCTGCGGGAAGCTAGCCCCACCGTTCTCGACGGTGAGCTTGACCTCGTTCGTGGTGAGCGGTTGTCCATCGACCACGACCGTCTGCGTTGGGATGACAAACTCACCCGGTTCGGTGGCGGTAATGCCCCAGGAAAGCTGGAGGGACACACTCTGGCGACCATTGATGATCTGAATCTGCTGCGAAGTCGAAACCCCGCTCGTCTGCCCGATCTGGAGCGGGAAGCGCAGGTTTGGCAGGCTCTGCACCTGACCATCCTGCACCGTGATGACGTAATTGATCACCTGATTCGGCCTTGCCGTTGCAGGCTGCACATAGGCGCGGACCGTGGCGGCGTTGGCGGTGCCTGCAAACAACAGGACAGCGATCACAGCCAGGCGGCTGAGAACTGAGAACTGAGAACTGAGAACTGAAAATTTCATGAATGCTCCAATGGGTTTGCCATTACCAATCCTTGCCCCGAACGGGTTCATCACGTGGGCGGACGATCATCGCCTTCTTCTGGTCATCGGCGTAGGTGCGGAGGAAGGAACGGGCTTCGTTGCGGCTGAAGCCGGTGGCTTCGTTTTCCTGATTTTCGGCCATCTCGGCCTGACGACGTTCACGGGCTTCACGGGCTTCGGGGCTTTCCTGTCGGCCTTGATCGCCGGCCTGGAGCTGACCTTCCTTCTCGTGTTCTTTTTCACCTTTGCCTTCTTCCTCGCCGTCTTTTTTTCCGAGGCTTTCTTTGCGTGACTTGTCTTCTTCACTGACGCCGTCGCCGTCTTTGTCACCGTTTTCACCTTCTTCCTCGCCTTCTTCGCCCTTCTGGCCTTTTTCACCCTTCTTGCCCTTTTGGCCTTTTTTCTTGTCGCCTTTGTCGCCCTTTTGTTCTTGCTGATTGAGCTGCTCCTGAAGCTGATCGAGACGCTTCTGCACGAAGTCGCGGTTCTCCTTCACTTCTTTGTTCTCAGGCTCGATGGCCAGCGCGGCATTGAAGTGCTTCACACTGTCGCGCCAGGCTTTGACGGTGAACTTGGGCTGCTTCGCGAGAGCTTTGTCTCCCTGATCATAAAGGCTGTGGGCGAGACCACGATGCGCCTGGTTTTGTATGCCACTGTCCGTGCTCTCCAGCGCCTGGCTGAAGCCACCCACGGCCTTGTCGTAGTCCTTGAGTTGATGCGCGGCGGCACCGAGACCGAAGGCAAAGAGCGGCTGCTGGCGGGCACTGGGAGCTTCTTTGAGCAGGTCGTCGTAAAGCTTCACCGCGTGGTCATACTCGCCACGCTTGTAGGCTTCATGCGCGGCAGCGGGTTCGGGTTTTTGATTGGAGGCGGCACTGGCGTCGGGCACGAGGAGCGCGAAGGCCAGGAGGGCGAGGACTGGGGCGGGCGTTTTCATGCGTGAGGTGGGGCGGATGATCCAAGCAACGAGGAGAAGGATTACTCCGATAGACAACGGCCAATAAAAACGCTCAATCGGCTTCACCGTTTCGCGTGCGGCATTGGTTTGTGCCTGGAGACTGGAGACGAGGTCGCGCACGACTCCGGCGGCGAGGGGCTGGGAGCCGAGCTTTAAATAGCGACCGCGCGTGATCTTGGCGACTTCCTGGAGCGGCTGAGGTTCGAGTTTGGTCTTCACCACGTTGCCCTGCTGATCGCGGACGAAATCTCCCGTGCGATCTGGATCAGGATCGGGAATAAGCGCTCCGCCTTCGGTGCCGACACCGACGGTGAGGACGAGGATGTTCTTCTTCGCGGCCTGTTGCGCGTAGGCAGTGATCTCGGAGTCGGGCTCTCCACCATCGCTGAAAAGGATGAGTCCGTGGTTCTTGGCGGGGCTTTTTTCAAAGGTCTCGATGGCGAGCTTCAAAGCGCGTCCCAGTTCGCTGCCACCACGGGGCACGGAGGTGAAGTCGAGCGACTGGATGGCTTCGACGACCGCGTCGTGGTCTGTGGTGAGCGGTGCCTGGAGATACGAGTTGCCGGCAAAGGCAATGAGCCCCACGCGGTCATCTTTGAGCGCGAGCATGAGGTCTTGTGCGGCGAGCTTGGCACGGGTGAGGCGGTCGGGCACGACATCGTTCGCGAGCATGGAACGGGAGCTGTCGATGGCGATGATGATATTTCTGCCGGACTCGTTTTGGATCACTTTGTCTTCACCCCAGATTGGTCTGGCGAGTGCAACGATGAAACTGGCCAAAGCGAGCAATTGCAGCCCGAAGATGAACCACGAACGGCCCGTGGAAACACCTGTGACGAGTGATGCGCGGAGACGCGGTGCGGCAAAGGCTTCCTGGACCTTCAGGGCACGCCAGTCCGCCCACAGCTTCAAGCCTGCAAGGCAGGGCAGAAGCAGGAGGTAATAAAGGAGCTTCGGAGCGAGGAAGGACATGGGGTAAAACTAAGTCGCGACGGCCATTGGTGCGGCATTGAGAACCGTGAGGCGCAGGAGCAGTGCCAAGCCCAGCAGAGCAGCGGCGGCGGTGAGCGGGTAGAAGAAGAGTTCTTCGGTCTCGGTGATGGTGCGCTTCTTGATCTCTTTCTTTTCGAGTTTGTCGATGGTCTCGAAGATGTCCTGCAAAGCGCCAAGATCCTGAGCCATGTAGAAGGTTCCGCCACCAATGCTGGCGACTGCTTGAAGCGTGGCTTCATCAAACTCCTGGCGTCCGCTGGTGATGACACGGCCATTGGGCAGTGGGATCATGTGAACACCGGGGGTGCCGATGGCGATGGTGTAGATCTTCACGCCGAGCGTGGCCCCGAGCTTCGCGGCGTCCTGCGGGCTGAGCTTGCCGCTGTTGTTGGCGCCATCGGTCAGGAGGATGATGACTTTGCTGGGGACGGTTTCTTTATCGAGGCGACGCGCGGCAGCCGCGAGTCCCGAACCGATGGCTGTGCCGTCTTCCATGACGCCAGTCTGGACGCGTTCGAGGTTGGATTCGAGCCACTCGCGGTCGAGCGTCATCGGGCAGGGATAATACGGTGCCCCGGCAAAGGCGACGATGCCGATGCGGTCGGATTTGCGGCCACGAATGAAGTCGCGCATGACGCGCTTCGCCGCCGTGATGCGATTCACGGGCTGTCCGCCGATGTAGAAGTCCTCGATGAGCATCGAGAGGGAAACGTCCACCGTGAGACAGATGGCGATGCCCTCGGTGTTCTCTTCGTCGTGCGAGATCACCTTCTGCGGGCGAGCAAGAGCAAGGATGGCGGCGGTGAGACTGAGCAGCACGAGACCGAAGGTGAATCCACCGCGAGCACTGCGCGTCTTCACGCCCATCTCACGCAGGATGAAGGCGGTGGAGAAGGCGATGGTCGGTGCCTTGCCATTGCGTCCACGCCACCAGGCCATGAGCGGCAGCAGGAGCAGCAGGAGCAACCATTCAGGACGACCAAAGATCATGCTGGGGAGAAAAGGAATGCTCATGAGCGGTCCTCCTCGAGATGGGAAATGGCTTTCTGCACGAGGGTGGTGGCTTCGCCGTGATTTGATGGCACCGGCGCGAACGCGAGTTGATCCCAAAGATCAGCGAGCGGTGCGTAGCGCTGAAGTTTGAGCGCGGTGGCTGGGACGCCGCCGTTGACAAAAAGCTCCTGTGTCGTGCGGAAGGGCGCAGGGATCTTGTAGCGTTCGAGGAAGTAGAGACGCAGCGCCTCGGAGACATCGGCAGCGGTCTGCGTGGGCGGCTGTTGGGTGGACTTGACGAGGATGTCGCGCAGACGGTTCATGGCGTCGTTCCATGGCTTCTTCATCGGCGCGGCCTTGGCCTTCGCCGGGCGCAGGAGCAGCCAGATGACGAGCGCGAGCAGGATGAGCACGAGGGCACCTGCGGCACCATAAATCCACCACTCGGGACTGGGTTGCACCAGCGTAGGGTCAGGCAGCTCAGGATGCGGCAGAGGCTGCAAGGGCGGGGCTTGCGGCGCTTGAGCGAGGATGGCTTGAACGAAATCCAGCATCAGCGTTTCCTCCTTTTGCGGGAACGAAAATAGGTCTTCAGCGCCGGAACGTAGTCGTCATTCATGCGCACATCGAGACGCTCGACACCGTTTTTTCGCAGCGTGCGGTTCAGTGACTCCTGACGTTCACTCATCCGCTGCGCGTATTGACGACGCACGGCAGGGTGCGAGGTATTTACGACATACTGCTCACCCGTTTCAGGGTCTTGCAAACACACGCGACCTGCGGAGGGAAGCTCCCATTCGCGTGGATCAGTGATCTGCGCGGCGACGACATCGTGCTTTGCCGCAAGCAGTCGCAGGCTGTGTTCCCATGCCTGATCCGGCGTGAGGAAGTCCGACACAACGATCACCAGCGCCCGGTGCGCAATACGCTCCAAAGCGAGGTCGAGCGCAGGAGCGAGATTGGTTTGGCGACTCTTTGAGCGATGATTCAGGATGTCACGCAGGCAGCGCAGCGCATGGGAGCTGCCTTTTTGAGCAGGCAGGTAATGCTCGATCTGATCGGAGACGAGAATGAGCCCCACCTTGTCCTGATTCTGCACCGCACTGAAGGCAAACACCGCTGCGACCTCGGCCGCACGTTCGCGTTTGCTGTCCTCGTGACTTCCGTAGTCGCCCGAGCCGCTGACATCGACGACGAGCATCACGGTCAGTTCTCGCTC
>JBILPY010000154.1:0-8280 GCA_044373575.1 Prosthecobacter sp.
TCTCCTCGGGCATGCGCCTACCATTCCACACCAGCGGCTGGAACAGCTCGATAACGTCCGCCATTCGCGCAGCAGGCGCTCCGGCAAAGGCGACCGACCACATTCCCGGTTTCTTCGCGGTGAAAGTGTAGCTCAGCTTTCCCTTGGAGAGCTCCGCGTCGAGATCGATGGCGTCATTCGTGAACTTCCAATGCGTCACGTCTCCGCGCTGCTCGATGCTCGGCTGCCTCAGCGTGATGACCTCGCCCGCTTTGAAAATATCGAGTTCGTTCGTTCCATCGGCACGCGTCCAGCGGGGGAGATTGTAGTCGGGGTTTTTCCATTTCACTGACGCGATGGTCAGCGGCTCGCGCGAGTGAATGGCAATGAACTCGGGACGGAACATTGACGCAGATTCAGCGGACAATTGAATGGCCGTGAGCAGCAAAGTTGAGATGAGAATGATGGCTTTCATGTTCGTCAGAATTAGAATCTTTTACCCCCCATCTTTTACCAGCCCTGCTTGGTAGGATTCGACAGACGAAATGGTAAAAGATAGGGGGTAAAAGATGATGAGAAGGGAGTGTCGGAAGTAACTTACGGCTTGGGTTTCTCGATCATCCCTCGCAGCCAAGCGAGCGCCGCCACGGTGCTGGGTGAATCTTCGAGATACTCCACATCCACATGCACAGGACCATAGCTCGGATGCTGATTGAAAAAGGGGCGGCCTTGGAGTCGCGCACCGCGTTCGTCCCAGCCCTCTGCGCAGTGGTTCCAGCCTGGAGTGCCTTGCCACTTCTTCGCGGAGGCGATGGCGGGATCTGCACCGATGAATCCGCGCCAAAGGGGAGCAATGCGCTCATCTCGCAGCGCGAGGTAATTCATCGCCAACTCACCGCGAGAGAAACCGGTGTAGAACACTTGGGTCATGTCAGCTCCATAGTGCGTGCCGACGAACTTCAATGCCTCAATGCAGTAGTCCTTGGTCTTCTCGATGCTGCCCCAGCCATTGGGTTCCTCCCGCTGGCCGTCAGTGGCGATGAACGGCAGATTCAACAAAATGAACGTCTCACCGCGCGACAAGCCGTAGGCCATGTTGCCTTGATCGGTGAGGCCGGTGGAGTGACACCACTTGTGGTAAAAGACATTCCCTGTGTATTCGACGATGATGGGATACTTCGTGCCGCGCTTCCATTCCTTCGGCAGCGTGAGCACATGCTCGATGCGGGTGTTCTCCCAGCCCGGCAGCTTTTGATACACGCGTTTCCCCGCCATCGGCTCGCCACGCTCGATATCCGGCACGAGAACGCGTTTGAAATGATCGTGTGGCTTTGCAGGTGCGTTGCCACTGACGTGGATGCCGTGAACGAGCACCTGTCCACGCTCGCCCAAGACCAGTTTCAACCACCGAACCGACGCAGGATTGATCGCGCCCGTATAAAATCTCCCAGATGCATCCGGCTTCGGATAGCAGGCATGAAGATCCATCTGAAAGGTGCGGCGCTCCTTGGCAGCGAGCACTTCAACGCCTGCGGCCTTGGGCTGACCAGGCGTCGGGACTTGGAGGTTCTCCGGCTGCGTGCTCCAGGTGCTCACGCCACCCCAACCATGGCCCGAAAGCGCCCAGAAACTAAAGCGCAGCGGCTTGTCACCGGTGTTCTCAAGGTCGATCTCAACAAAGCCCCGCTTGGACAAGTCACGCATCGCCTCAGGGACATCGAACTGAACGGTTCCCTGCACTCGCACATCATCGCCACGCACGGACAAGACGTCTCCGTTTGACGTGACGGTTGCGTGACGGGTGGAGAGCTTGCTAGCATCCACCTTTGAGAGATCAACGAGCGGTGTCCCTGTGTCGCCGGCTGCGACAGCACCGTTGGCGCAGAGGTAAAGAAAGGTCGCGAGGGTAATGAGTGTAGGGCGTTGTCGCATATATATTGTTAGGTGTAAAAAGTCACCTTTGGCCACGGCTGCTGCCGTTAGTCTGCGGGCACCACCTGAACGGCATCGAGGTGGACATTGCCCTGGGCACCAGTGGTGCGGAAGATGACTGCGGCCTCTTCTCCTGCTTTGAAAGTGAAGCTGCCAAGACTGTGCGCTCCCTTCTCACCCTTGGCCTTTACCGTCTGGTTCAGGGTGAAGGTCTTTTCGCCGTCCGCACTGAGCACGCTCACCGGTGCCGCCTTGGCACGATTGGCATGAGGCTGCCAATAAACCCGCACTTCATATTTGCCCGTCTGTTTCACGGCGAAGGCGAATCGGGCGCTCGCCGCTGGATCCTGCGAGAAACGTGTTTGCAGGCCCACATAGGGCCGCAGCGATAGACTGCTGTTCCACTTGCCGGTGAGCTCCGCATCCTCTTCGTCAATGACTAGACCTTCGAGGGAGGTGGGGTCAATGCTATCGCTAAAGACCGCTGGCAGTTCTTTGGCATTGGCTGGGCGATAGAGGTTTGCCTCCAGTGAATCACGACGCATGACCCCGGGCTGCTTCATTAGATCCTTCAGAATGTCGAGGTATTGTTCATACACACCGCGAGGACTGGTCTGATGACGCACACAGATCCAGGCGGCTTTTCCGACGACCTCACCCATCATCCCGCAGGTCCGCATCACGCGGGTGCTGCCCAGGGCGAAACGATCCACACTGATCGTGCGGCCAGCCATGAAGAGATTGCTGATGTCTTTGCTGTAGAAACAACGGTAGGGCACAGGATAACCTTCTTTACGCCCTGGGTGATCCCCGTGTTTGGCGATGCTGATGAATGGATTGTCCGGGTAGTTCACTGCATACTGCTGTTTGGGATAATGCAGATCCTGAGACCAGGTGGTGGGCACGCAGCCGTCGGGATGCACGACGCCTTTGATCATGTCTTCGCCATTGAAGACGAGGTCCCCCACGATGCGGCGGCTCTCACGTGGACCGCCGATGTAGGCCAGCCAGACGAGGTCATGATGGATGTATTGCTCTGCCTTCAGCGTCTTCAGGGCAGTGACCGCTCCATACACCGCGCGGAAGTTGTGATCCCGAATCAACTCCAGATCTTTGATCGGATGCTTGTCGAAGCCGCTTTCCCAGAACCATTCGCCACTTACATAGTCCTCTGGATTCCGCACTGGGGTGTAACCAAGGTCATAGCCGGTGGTGTTGCGATCATTCTTCTCACCGGCCGGGGCAACTTGATGTGGCTCGGGAAAGTCAGCCATTGTCAAAGGCAAGGCCCAAGGTGTGGCTGGCCAGGTGACAGGTTGATGTTGGTTTTTCATCACCCACATGTTGCTCATGCCCATGCGGCCTTTGTCCTCCATCATGATCTCGGCACCAGCCAGTGAGCCGACGGTGCCATGGCCGGTGCAATCCACGAAGAGCTTGCCCACGTAGCGTGTTTCCGTGCCTTGCTTCGTATCCAGGCCAGTCACACTTTGGATCGTCTTGCCATCCGCTTTCATTGTCACACCGTGAACGAAGGTGTTGAGAAAAAGATCAAGGTTCGGCTCTGCCCGCACCACCTTTTCCTTGAGGCCGTCATTGAACTCCGCTGGATCGGCGGCTGGACTGTTGCTGGCGCGATCCGCAAACTCCTCAATGATCTCGCCAAGATGCGGATAGAGACCCCGACGCGTCCCACCCTGCGCCCAGACTTGAACCTCACTGGAACCGTTGCCTCCCAGCACTGGGCGATCTTGAAGCAATGCCACCTTGAGACCCTGCCGAGCGCCTGAAATGGCCGCTCCCAAGCCCGAGTAACCGCCGCCAACGACGACTAGGTCGTATTCCTTCGTCTCGGGAGCCACCTCCGGCAGGCCGCAACTGGTCCGGCGCAGTTGGTTGGTTTTCTCGAAGTCATCAGAAGGTGTAAAAGCCAAATCCTGCGAGAGCAAAACGGCATCGACTCGACCATCAAATCCAGTCAGGTCCTTCAAAGCGATGGTTGTCTGTGTGCCGCTGATCTCCACCTCACCTCCGCTTTCCCACTGCCAGTCGGAGCCTGTCGCTCCAAACTGATGATCGAGCACCTTCTCGCCGACGCGGATCTGAAATCGACCCGGAGCGCCGGGAGCCTGCCAGGGGCCCACCCAGTTCTTCGTCCGCACCCACACGCGATAAGTGCCTGCCTCAGGGACTTCCACGGTCGTGCTGGCATCCGCCACTGGCTTACCCATGCCATGCGCCAGCAGGTAGGGCGATCCCATGATGTTGATGAATTGCGTGTCGATGACCCAGCCCCCGGGCGCATCAAAGGATTCCGCCTCTACCCAGACGGGTTGGGCGGCGGTGCCGATCGTGGCGTGGGTCAGGGCGATAAGGGTGGCGAGCAGTCGAGATTTCATGAAGGTATAAAATTGTAATCAATGCTGTTGGTTAAGTATCAGAAGATGATTTTGGTGAGTGCAAGGAAGACAGGGATGCGGACGCACATCACGCAAAAACCTCCATCACCGGCACGCCCTTATCCGCCACGGTGAAGGGGCGGCCGGAGGGCGAGTGGTCGATGTGTTTCAAATCAATGCCCATGGCTTGGGCGATGGTTGCATTGCAGTCCTGCATGGTGACGGGCTTCTCGGCGACACGCTCGCCGATCTCGTCGGAGCTGCCGTGAACGTAACCGCCTTTCATTCCAGCACCGGCGAGCCACCAGGTGAAGACGCCGGGATGATGTCCGCGCCCGGCGGTTTCATTGCTGATCTGCGGTGTGCGCCCAAACTCGGTGGCCATCACGACGAGCGTGCTGGCGAGCAGGCCGCGCTGATGCAGGTCCTCAAGCAGCGCCGCCATGGTTTGATCTGTCGGCGGTGTGATGTTTTGCATGGATTTGATCTGGTCATTGTGCGTGTCCCAGTTGTGCGAATCCTCCACCTCGATGAAGCGCACGCCGCTCTCCACGAGCCGCCGTGCAAGCAGGCAACCTTTGCCAAAGGTGTGCGTGCCGTAGGCGGCGCGTGTCTCGGCGGATTCTCGCGAAATGTCGAACACCTTCAGGTCCTCGCTCTTCATCAGTGCGGCGGCGTCCTGCTGCACTTTCAGATAGGCGGCAGCATCGCGATGCGGCGTCTGTTGCACAAAGCGAGCACCCATCGCCTGCGCCAGCGTGGCTCGTCGCTCGAAATCCGACTCGGCGATCTTCGCGGGCAGCGCAGCGTTTTGCAGGCCCGCACCAGGATCGACAATAGGCAACGGCGCGAGATGTGTGGGCATGTAGCCGCTGCGCGGATGCTGCGGACTGCCGTTGATGAGGATGTTGCCGGGAAGCACGGCATTCGCCGAACCGAGCAGCTTCACCGCCCACGATCCGAGCGATGGATGCGTGATGGTCGGGGTCATAAAGTAGCTCGTGTGTGCGAGGTAGGTGCCGCGATCATGGATGCCCTGCGTGGAAGTCATCGAGCGCAGGAGCGAGACGTGGTGCATCTGTTTGGCCATGCGCGGGAACCACTCCGAAATCTGCACGCCATCCGCACTGGTCGCGATGGCCTGCACGCCGCCCATCTCGGGCTTTCCAGGCTTCGGGTCAAAGGTGTCGATGTGCGAGATCCCGCCGCGCAGGTAGAGGAAGATCACGCTCTTCGCCTTGCCGCCGAGTTTGCTCTCCGCTGCTCGAAGTCCGCTGAACGAAGGCAGCAGGCTGACTCCGAAAACCGCTTTCGCAAAACGCTCCACGAAGGCGCGGCGGCTGATGTCTGTGAGGTCTGAGTTCATGGGTGTATCGAAAATGGGTTCACTGATTGAAAAGAAACTCCGGCGAGTTGAGCAGCGCCCAGATGATATCCTGCTCAGGAGTCGGGCTGGCTTTGGTCATCGCGGCCATCTCCGCGAGTTCCTCGGTGGTCGCGGAGCGAACGAGGATCGCGCGGTAGATGAGCTGCGTGCGCTTTTCGCCCATCAAGTTGCTCGCAGCAAGCTGACAACACAGATACGAATCATCGCCGAGCGCACGGGTGGTCAGATCGCCGTTCATCAGCGCAAGAGAATGCGTGGTGTTCGGGTCGCGACTGAAGGCATCGATCTCGCGGCGATCCGACTGACCGAACTGGCGCAGGAAATGGCCGAGCGGCAATGGCAGTGGCATCTCTGAAGCGCGAATGAAAGAGGGTGGCAGTGATTTCCAGCGTGGATCGGTTTCCTTCGTCGCGCCTTCTTCGCCAGCTTCCGATTTCATGGCCTTCATCTCGGAGCTGGCCAGTTCCTTGTTCTGCTTCGCATGCAATGCCGCTAGCCGCTGTACTTCCTTTTCATCGCCACGAGCTTTGGCAGCGGCTCGTTCCTTTTGCTGCTCCGCCCGACGAAGATTGATTTCCCGCCCACGTGTATGCTCGGCGCGATCCAGGCGAGCCTGCGCGATGAGTTCATCCGCAGTCATGGTGGTCAGCTTTCGCAAGCGCTGCGGGTCGAGCACGCCTTCAAGGCGAAACGTCGTTCTGCGTTCATCCATGTCCTTCGCCACCATGACAAGATGTGAGTCCCAAATCTGCTCCGCCGATAGCCGCCGCAGCTGTGGACCGAGCAGCGCAAAAGCGGTCGCAGGCTCCGGTGTCTCACGCACGCTGTCACTTTGATATAGCCGCGTATTCAGCAGCACCGCCATGAAAGCCCGCTCATCGAAGCGCAGGCGGATCATCGTCTGCGTGAGGAAATCCATCAACTCCGCATGCTCTGGCTTCGGCAGTGCCGAGAGGCTGTCCACCGGCTCGATCAAGCCCACGCCCATCACGCGCTTCCAAAGCCGATTCGCGATGTTTTTCGCGAATCGCGGATTGCGCGGCGAGGTCAGCCATTCCGCGAAGGCCTTGCGCCGATTCCCATCCGTGATCACAGCCTCGTCGCCGAAGAGTGTGCGAGGCTCCACCGGTTTCCCACGGAGCGCGGCTTCGTATGGATAAGTCTCGGGATACTTCAGCAGCATCTCGGTATCCGTCGTCAGCCGCTTCAATGGCGCGATCGTTGAACTCACGCTATCGTCCAGCATCTTGTCGCTGTGGAGCTCGGCCAGCCTAGCTTTGATTTCCGGCCATTGTTTGACATTCGCTGGCGAATATCCCCCAGGCTTGCCGAGATTGCTCACGCCGAAGGTGAACGCCGTCATCTGGTAGAAATCGTTCTGCGTGATCGGCTCCAGCGGATGGTCATGGCATTGCGCACATTCGATCCGCGTGCCGAGGAAAATGCGCGTCATGTTCGACATGTGATCGAGCGGCATCCCGAGATCCCGCACATAGAAACCGACCGCGCCATTTTCCCACATGTAACCGCTCGCCGTGATCAACTGCCGCACGAACTCGTCATACGGCATGTGCGACCGAATCGCGTCCTTCACCCAATCGTCGTAAAGCTTGCCCGGCTGACCTGCAAGCCCGCGCGTATTCAGGCGCAAGAGATCAGCCTTCCAGTTGAACATGTGGCTCACGTAACCCTCGCTGCCTAGCAGTTCATGGATCAACTTCGCACGCTTGTCCGCCTCCTTGCTGAGCAAGAAACGCTCGCTCTCCTCCAGGCTCGGGATACGTCCCACAACATCGAGATACACGCGGCGCAGGAACGTCTCATCGTTCGCAGGCGCATTCAGTTTCGTGCCCTTCGCTGCGTGAGATCGATCCACAAGCCTGTGCAACTCATCGCTCAGTTGCCGCACATCAGCGCCAGCAAGCGACCCATCGTCCGCCGGCAATGCAGCGCCACGATGATCGAACTTCACCCAGGAATCTAACTTCGCGCCATCCATGATCCATTGCCGCAGCATCGCACGCTCCGCATCACTCAAAGGCTGCGCACCACCCTTCAGCGGTGGCATCACATCCTCATCCGTGTGCGGCAGCGACACACGTTTCAGCAGCTCGCTCTCTTCCGGCTTGCCCGCCACGATCATATCGCTGCTGCGAATCGCCTCCGCCGAATCCAGCCGCAGCTTGCCCTTTGGTTTCGCCTGCTTCTCGCTGTGGCAGGCAAAACAATGGTGATAAAACACCGGCAGGATATCCCTTTCGAACTGCGGCGACTCCACCGCGAGGAGTTGTCCGAAACCGGACCCCATGGCGAGAAGTAGGAAGGATGAAGGTTTCAAGCTCATGCGAAAATCTGGGTTGGACTACGGAACCGGAATCTCAGGCCGCCGCGCGATCACGAGTTGCACATTGTCGGCGAAGTGTCCGGCAAAACGATCCCGGCGCTTATCCTTCAACTTGGTGTTATTCGACATACCCATGCGAACCATGAGGAACTCCGTGCTCGGAGGCAGGCGCAACTCATTGCTCACCTTCTGCCAAGTGGCCGGATCACGATCCATCCCGACTCGGCTGCTGCGCGAGA
>JBILPY010000759.1:0-2512 GCA_044373575.1 Prosthecobacter sp.
GAGGTGGGCTTGTCCTGGGCGATGACGATGCCACCGTTGTCCTTGATGATCTGCACGCCGAAGGAGCCATCTCCATCTCCGCCTGTGAGGACGACGGCGGTGGCGCGCGACTTGTAAATCTGCGCCACCGAGGCAAACAGCGGCTCTGCAGAGGGACGTGCAAAATGGATCTTCTCCGCCGTCGGAGAGGATAGTCTGAGAACCCCGCCTTTAGTCACGGACAGATGGTGATTGGGCGGGGCGACAAACACACTCGAGTGGCAGAGCACATCGCCATTTTCAGCCTGCCTGACGACCAATGGCGTGCGGGTGTCTAGAATCTCCGCGAGCAGGCTTTGATGATCAGGAGAGACATGCATCACGATGGCAATGGCCGCCGGGAAGTCCGCAGGCAGGCCGCCGAGGATGGTGGATAGCGCCTTTAATCCGCCAGCGGATGCAGCCATGGCGATGACGCGGCTGGCAGGTGTACAGGGAGTGGTTTTCATGAGCGGTAATTCATACGATGGTCACCTGCACGCTGCTCTCGATGATGCCGGAGGCGATGGCGTAGCGGGTCAGGCCAGCCGTGTCATGGATGTTCAGCTTCTCCATAAGGCTCTGCCTGTGCTTCTCCACGGTCTTCACACTGATGTGCAGTTCCTCAGCCGTTTCCTTGTTGGCCTTTCCTTCGGCGATGAGTTGCAGCACTTCTGCCTCACGCGTGGTCAGCTTTGCGGCTGCCTTTCCCGGCAGATCACCCCGGGCATGGGCCTTTTTACCATGCTCCTTCATGCGTTTGGAGATCGTCGGGCTGAAGCACTTATGGCCTTGATGGACTTTTCGGATGGCCTCAGGCAGGGCTTGGGAGGCAGTTTGCTTGATCAGGTAACCTGAAGCGCCAAGCGCCATGATCTGGTCCACATAGGCGTCATCACTGTGGGCGGAGAGGATAAGAATCTTTGTGGCGGGGTGTGCCTGGAGGATCTGCCGCGTGGCCTCCATGCCATTGAGCAGGGGCATGGCTATATCCATCACCACGACATCGGGCATCAGCTTGGAGACGAGTGTCACGGCCTGTCTCCCGTTCTCCGCCTGACCGACGATTTCGATGTCTTCTTCGAGTTTCAGCAGAGCGATCAATCCTTCGCGGACAATCGTGTGATCTTCAGCCAGCAGGACGGTAATGGTTTTCATAGGTAAGATTGTTTAGTTTACAGCAGCAGAGGCTGCCGGCAGAGGAATATTGACTTCGATCTCCGTGCCTACGCGGCGCACGGAGCTGACGGTGAAGGTGCCTCCCACATACGTGGCTCGCTCACTCATGCTGAGCAGGCCCAGGCCTCTCTGACTTTTTTGTCTGGCCTGACGGGGCTCCGGGTCAAAGCCGATGCCGTCGTCTTTGATCATCAGGTGCACGCTGTCACCCTGCTGCGCCAGATGCACACTCACATGGCTGGCACGGGCGTGCTTCTGCACATTTTTCAGTGCCTCCTGGAGGATGCGGTAAAGCGCCAGTTCCGTATCGGCAGGCAGCCGCGCGATCAGGGCCACGCCGGTGAGCGTGACGGTCACACCCGTCCGTGCCGTGAATTCGTTGCTGGTGGCGCGCAGGACGGCTCCCAGCCCAAGGTGCTCCAAGACACCAGGCCTCAGATTGCGTGAGATGCGCTCCACCTCCTCCGCCGTCTGGCCGAGAAGCTCACAGAGTTTCTGCGCCTCTTTTTTGGCAGGCTCGTTTTGTGGCGAAATTTGGTTCGTCAATGTCTGACTGCGCACCAGGATGCCGCAAAGAAGCTGGGTGATGTTGTCGTGCAACTCCAATGCCACGCGCCCGCGTTCAGCTTCCTGCACTTGCACGACCCGGCGCGTCAGTGCCCGCAGCTTTTCTTCATTGCGCCGGGAGTCGGTAAGGTCGGTCACAACCATGCCGATGATCACGTTTTTGGTGCCTTCCCGGGCCAGTTCACTGATGGAGATTTGCACCGGCAGTTGGGATCCGTCGGCAGCATGGAGCAGCAGTTGGAGCTTGGCGCCGGACTGGTAGGCCAGCTTCATGTGGGATCGGAGTGAGTCTCCATCCGCCTCTGAAAGGAAACGGCGGAAGGAGCTGCCCACCACCTGTTCTAGCGGATATTTGACCATGCGGGCGAAGCCCTGGTTGGCGTAAAGAATCATCTTCTCTGCTGTCACCGTCAGCGCGCCTTCATTCATGGCTTCGATGAGCAGCCGATAAGCCTGCTCGGTGCCTGCAAGCGAGAAGACCTGCGCGCCTTGTTTGCCCGCGCCCATGACGGAATCCACCTCGCCGCTGCGGATGGCGCGGAGTGTTTCCTCAGCCTCAGCCTCGGCCAGACGCTGGCTTAGTACGGTGAGTTGATTGGAGGGCGTCGCTTTCACAGTTCAATATATCTTTTCGTGTCCAAATCCAAGCCGAGAAGCATGCCTGAGGTGTTGGACAAATTGCCGATGAGACGCCGTACGGGAAGGGGTAGTTCCTTGACGAGTGTGGGGGTCGCGAGGATCTGGCCGT
>JBILPY010000758.1:0-2512 GCA_044373575.1 Prosthecobacter sp.
ACACCGAGTGGGATGAAGGTCGCCAGGGTGCCACGCTTCATGATTTGAAAAACGACCCGCAAGAAGCCCACAACCTCGCCTCTGATCCCGCGCACGCTGAAACCGTCGCAAAGATGAAAGCCATGCTCGCAGGCTTGAAGAAGTAAGATCCCAAACCAGCACCTGATGTTCTCCATGAAAACCCACCTCTCCGTGTTTCTCTGCGCCCTCTGTGGCTGCCTTCAAGCCGCTGAACCGACGTTGCTCTTCTCCGATGACTTCGCCCGCGATGAAGCCACGCCCGGCAAAGAAGACACCGGCAACGGATGGACCAGCAACAGCGCTTGGCGTGCCAAAGGTCATCAGCAGGTCGATCTCATCGACGGCGTCATGCACGTCACGAAGCACGCCGAGGCGGATCATGGCGTCGCCATCTTCCACAATGTCGAGTTTCAGGACGGCATCGTCGAGCTGCGCTTCAAGCTTGGCGATGGCGATGACCTCGGCGTCGATTTCGTCGATCGCGAGCTGAAGACCGTCCATGCCGGCCATCTCTGCATGGCCCGCGTGACCAACAAAGCCCTAACGATCATGGATTCCAAAACCGGCGGCATGGACAACAAGATCCGCGAGCGCCGCCAGGCTGGCGACAAGTCCCCCGAACTCGCCGCCCTGCTCAAAACGAAGACCAAGTCCTTCAAACTCGACCTCAAGCCCACGGACTGGCACACGCTTCACATCACTGTCTCCGGCGACACCATGACCGTAAAGATCGACGGCCAGGACACCGGCAGCTTTTCCAGCGAAGGCATCGCCCACCCCACCAAACGCATGATCACCCTCGCCGTGAACAAATCCGCCCAGGTGGATGACGTGAAGGTGTCGAAAGTTAAGTGAGCAATGCGCCTCACCTGCTCCATCCTCTTGCTGGCCTCCGCCGCGCTCGCTCAGCCGCAGCACACCATCGTGCCTGACTGGCCGAAGCTTCCCGAAGGCCAAGCTCTCGGCCTCTGTGCTGGCATCGGTGTCGATGCGCAGAACCGTGTGTTCGTCTTCCATCGCAGTGGCAGGAAGTGGTCGAATCCCTTCCCCAAAGAGCCCATCCCCGCGCCAACGATCAGCGTCTTCGATGGGCCCACGGGCAAGCGGCTGGCCACCTGGGGTGAGAACCGCTTCATCATGCCCCACGGGCTCACCATTGATCACGAAGGCAATGTCTGGCTCACCGATGTGGGTCTGCATCAGGTCTTCAAATGCACGCCGGAGGGCAAGGTACTCCTCACCCTCGGCGAGGCAGGCGTCGCAGGTGCAGACCACTCACACTTCAATCTGCCCACGGACGTCGCCGTGCTGCGCGATGGCTCGTTCTATATCAGCGACGGCTACAAGAACACCCGCGTGATCAAATTCACCGCCGGGGGCCAGTTCGAGTTCGAATGGGGCACGAAGGGTCAGGGCGATGGCGAGTTCAACCTGCCTCATGGCATCGCCATCGACTCGCGAGGTCGCGTCATCGTCTGTGATCGGGAGAACGAACGCCTGCAGCTCTTCGATGCTCGTGGCGTCTTCATCGCCGTGTGGAAAGGACCGCAGCTCGGCAAGCCCTACGGCCTCACCACCGCGCCTGACGATCATGTCTTCATCATCGACGGCGGATCACCCTCGCTGAAGCCCGAGCTGCGTGGCAAAGCGGTCGAGCTCGATGCCACGGGCACCGTCATCGACACCTTCGGCTCCTTTGGCAAAGACCCTGGCCAGTTCCAACTCGGTCACGACATCGCCATCAGCCCCGATGGCGCGGTATATGTCGCTGAAGGCACCGGCGCACGTGTGCAGAAGTTTGTGCGCAAGAAGTGAGGCGGCGCGCAGTTCCCTCGCGCCCATGCGTACTCTGTTTTTTCTCTGCGTCTTCACCACTTCGCTTTTTGCGGCGAAACCGAATGTTCTACTCATCATGGCCGATGACCTTCGCGATTTCGGCGGAGCTTTTACCAAGGATGGGGTCCAGACGCCGAACCTCGACCGCCTTCGTGCACACGGCACCACCTTTGAGCGCGCCTATGTGCAGTATCCCGTCTGCAATCCCAGCCGCAGCAGCATGATGACTGGCCTGCGTGCAGAGCAAACAGGCATCACCGGCAATGACACGAGACTACGCGAAAAAATGCCTGACATCATCACTCTGCCACAGCTCTGCAAAGAGGCCGGATGGCAGGCGCATGCGTTTGGGAAGCTCTTCCACCTCGGTGGCGGCAAGAATCCGGAAGCGAAGCAGGCGTGGATGGATGCAGGCAAGTCGTGGCACACCGCGCAGGCTTTTGAAGCGACAAAGACAGGCAGGAAACTGCTGGAAGGCCGCAATGTGAGCGGTGGCGCACTCAACTGGTGCCAATGGGGAGCCGCGGATGGTACCGATGAGGATCAGCCCGATGGCCAGATCGCCGCCGCCACGGTGGCGATGATCGAAAAGCTCGGCGATGCGCCGTGGTTCATCGGCTGCGGCTTCATGAAGCCGCATGATCCCTTCATCGCG
>JBILPY010000156.1:0-8274 GCA_044373575.1 Prosthecobacter sp.
AAGGTCGATCCTGTGGGAGCCTGTGTGGGCCTGAAGGGTAACCGCGTCAAAAACATCGTCCGCGAACTGAACAACGAGAAGGTCGATATCATCCGCTGGTATGCCGACCCGGTCGAATTCATTAAAGAAGCACTCAAGCCCGTCAAGGTGCTGAGCATCCAGCTCACGCCTGACAAAAAGACTGCCCGCCTCACCGTCCGTGAGGACGAGCTTTCCAAGGCCATCGGTCGCCGTGGGCAGAACGCCCGCCTCACCTCCCGTCTCGTCGGTCTGGAGCTTCAGATCGAGCGTGACGAACACGCCGAAGAAGTCTTCGAAGGTCAGATGGACACCGCTGCCCAGGACCTCGAAAAAGCCCTCGGCATCAATCTCGAAACCGCCCGCAAACTCGTCCTCGGTGGCATGGGTGACCTCAAACTTCTTCGTCAGGTCGAGCTTGAAGACGTCAGTGACGCCCTCGCCGGTGACGATCTGCTCGCGAAGCAGGTTTACGAACGCATTCAATCTTACAACCCATCTGGAGAGTAGCCATGAGCCTCTCCGTCTCCATCCTTCACCCCGCCTCCCCGACCGCCCCCCCAGCTGCTCGCACGACGCTTATTCTCACACATGCCTTCCCGTTCCTCCTCATCGAAACCCAGCCCAGACACTCCCGACAGCATCGCTGACGAGGAAGTGCTGGAGAGCGCCCCTGCCAAGAAAACGGCCAAGAAAAAGGAGGTGCTTTCGCTGATCGAAGAGGAGAAGCCGAAAGGGAAGACAGCGCCACGCAAGGACATGAGTGCAGGCACCTTGCCTCACATTGGAGTGAAGCCGGTGAAAGTGGTGGCAAAGCCGGAGCCGGAGCCAGAGCCACCGAAGAGAACGCTCGATGATGCCAAACGCGAGGCATTGAATCTCTTCGAAGACGACGAAAAACCCAAGGTCAAGCGTGTCCGCCCAGTGGATACGGCCACGCCTTCAGGCCTGCGCCCCATCTCCATGTTGCGTGAGCCCGGCCCAGCCATCACCGGCCCCGCACCTGCTCCGGTCGCAGTCGTCGCGCCGAAACCAGCCGAACCAGTCGTTCCCGAGTTCGAGGTCAATGAAGCAGGTGAAAAGATCATCCATCTGAAGCCGCCGATCATCGTCAAAGATCTGGCCGAAAAGATGGGCCTCCGCCCCTTCAAGATCATCGCCGATCTGATCAATCTGAAGGTCTTCGTCGCCAATGCCGACAAGGCCATCGATCTTGAAGTCGCCGAGAAGATTTGTGAAAAACACGGCTTCAGGCTCGAACGCGAGAAGCGTGAGAAGGGCGGTGGTGTCCACAAGGTCGAGGAAGTCATCGTCGAGCCAGTCGCCCAAGTCGTCGAAGAGGTCGAAGAAGAGAAGCTCGAACTCCGGGCTCCAATCATCACCTTCATGGGTCACGTCGATCACGGTAAAACGTCATTGCTTGATGCCATTCGCAAAACCCAAATTACTTCAGGTGAAGCTGGTGGCATCACCCAGCACATCGGTGCTTACAGCGTCTTCCATGACGGAAAGCCCATCACCTTTATCGACACACCCGGTCACGCCGCTTTCTCCGCCATGCGTGCTCGCGGTGCCAACGTGACGGATATCGTCGTCCTTATCATCGCTGCCGACGACGGCATCATGCCGCAGACTCGTGAGGCGCTCAATCACGCGAAAGCGGCTGACGTTCAGCTCATGATCGCCATCAATAAGTGCGATCTCCCTGCCGCCAATATCCTGCGCGTCAAATCACAGCTTCAGGACATGGGTCTCGCACCTGTGGACTGGGGTGGTGACATCGAGTGCATGGAAGTTTCCGCGAAGACGGGACTTGGTATCGACAATCTGCTCGAAACCATGGCTCTCCAGGCCGAAGTGCTTGAACTCAAAGCCGATCCCAAAGCCCCGGCACGCGCCACTGTCATCGAATCCAGCATGGTTGCAGGCCGTGGACCCGTGGCCACAGTCATCGTCCGTCAGGGCACGCTCCGCGTCGGTCAGCCCTTCATCTGCGGCCCGCACTGGGGCAAGACGAAGGCTCTCATGAATGATCGCGGCGAGCCCATCAAAGCCGTGCTTCCTGGCATGCCCGTCGAGCTCGTCGGCTTCAGCGACATGCCACATGTCGGCGATGAAGTCGTCGTCATGGAAAGTGAGCGCGTGGTGAAAAAGCTGAGCGAAGAACGTCTCGAAGAATTGCGCCAGAAGAAGCTCGTCACCCGCCGTCGTGCCACGATGGAAGATCTCTTCGCCAACATCGAAGAAGGTCAGAAAAAAGTCTTCAAAGTCGTCCTCAAGACCGACGTGCAAGGCTCCCTCGAAGCCATCACCAAGTGCCTCAACGACATCGAGAGCGACAAGATCAATCTCCGCATCCTTCACAGCGATGTGGGCCCGGTGAACGAATCAGACGTGCTCCTCGCTTCCGGTTCAGACGCCGTCATCATCGGCTTCAACACCAAGGTCGAGAACAAAGCGCTCACCGCTGCCAAGCGCGAGGGAGTGCAGGTCAAGCTCTACTCCATCATCTATGAACTGATCGATCAGGCTAAGGAAGCCATGACAGGCATGCTCGACCCGCTCACCCGCGAGAAGGTCATCGGACATGCCAAGGTCAAAGTCGTCTTCAAGGTCCAGAAAGGTTACGTCGGCGGTTCCCAGGTCACCGATGGCCGCATCGACCGCAAACAGCGCGCACGAGTGCTGCGTGGTGGTCAGGCTGTTTACGACGGTGGCATCGAGACACTGCGTCGCTTCCAGGACGAAGTCCCCGAAGTCCGCAACGGCCTCGAATGCGGCATCAAGCTCCACGGCTTCAGCGATTATGAAGAAGGTGACGTCATCGAGTGTTACGAACTCGAGAAGATCGCCCAGGCCCTCTAAGACATCATGTCCCAGCGCATCCCAAGAGTAAATGAACTGATGAAGCGCGAGCTCAGCACGGTGCTGGAGCGCGGTTACCGGTTTGATGGCGTCGTGCTCACCATACATGAGGTCGTCACCGCGCCGGATCTGCGTCAGGCATCCGTCTGGGTCGGCGTCCTCGGCAAGGCGAAAGACGAGGCGGCCATCATCGAAAAGCTCAACAAAGAGCGCGGCAATATCCAGCGCGAACTCTACAAGCGCGTGAAGATGAAGCACAGCCCCCAGCTCTTGTTCCGCCTGGATAAAACGATCGAGCGCGCGGTCGGCCTCATCAACGCGATCGACAATCTGCCACCACCCCTGCCCGACCTCGACCCCGAGGCTGCGCCGGTGGATCACTTCAAGAAGTGATCGAGTTCGGCATCAGCCGAGTTTCAGTTCGATGACCTCCCTGTTCTCTTGGGTGGCACGCAGACCGGTGAGTTCTTTCGCCACGCCGGCTTCGGGCTCGAAGATACGCAAATTGTAATCGCCTTCGGCAAAGACGTGGGGCTGCCATTCGGCAGAGTTTAGGCGCAGGGCATAGACGAGTTCGCCGGACTTGGCGTCGATGACTTCGACGACGGCGCTTTCGCTGTCGGTGATCTTCAGGCTAGGCAGGTGGGCTTTGGCGCTGCGGCCGTATTGATCTCGTTCGGTGGATTTCAGAGGCCAGGTCTCCATCTGCGAACCGCCAATGTCATCCAGCGGCCAGCATTCGCAGGTGATGGTGCGCTGTTTTTTATCAAAGCGGACCATGCCAAAGCCGGAGGTCTTCTCCCGGAGGTTCGCCATGGTTTCCTTGGCGGGCTGATGCGGGCCGTTTTTCACGGCGAGCACCGTCAACGGATGTCCGAAATGGTCGATGAAGTCGCCAGTGAGTCCCTGGCCGGGCTTGAGCTTGTTCACTTTCTCCGTCGGCTCCCACCAGCGGGGATAGCCGACATTCACCGCAGGGCCGGCAAAGGCCACACCGGCATCGCGGGGCTCATCAATGCCGTAATGCACGACGGCGGGCAGGTGCTGATCACCAGCGACGTGGAAGGCGTGGGCCTTGCGAATGACACGAAGTGCGGCGTTGCGGGCCTTTTGCGGCCAGCCGTTCTGGTCGTAGTCCATGCGCAGGACTTGGCGCTCGCCGCCATGAGTTGTCGCCATACCGGTGAAGATGGTTTGGGAGATCACAGCCTTCATTTTCGCGCCCTGCCAGTCACGCACCCAGCGCTCGAGGAACTCCATCTGCTTGCCGCCGAGGAGTTCGAGGCCTTCGATGTCCGAGAGCTTCGGGTCGGCATCGGGATTGATCATGTGATCGGGGCGCTCATCGGTGGGCGGCACATTGCCTTCAGGCGCGGATTTGAACTGACGATCCGCCAGGATGGCGAAGCTGATGCCGCCGTAGGTCATCGAGCCGTAGTAGTTCGTGATGCCTTGCTTGCAGGGCTTCGAATCATAGGCGTCGGGGTGATGCGAGGTCTGCGTGCGATGCACCACATTCACCCAGTCTGCCATCATCTGGTAGCCGCCGGCTTCTTGGCTTTTGGTCTGTGCTTCACCGCCGACGCCCCAGAGGTTGCCTTGATAAACGTCGTGATCATCCGGCAGCGAGACGCTGGGGCGATCCTTCGTGAGGTCACGCCAGGTCCAACCATGGAAATACCACTTCCGCAGGTAGTCGATAATGGCGGGCTCCAGTGGATCACGCTGCACGCCATAGCCTGCGGTGCTTTCGTAAAATTGATCGCCTACAAAAGCCATCATGTCAGGATTGAGTTTCGCCACAGCGGCGACATACGGCGCATTCGGGAAGGCGGTGTGAATGTTGCAGGAGATGTCGGCGATGCTGAAATGATCGAGTGCTGAGGGGTCACGGCGGATGGTGCCATTCAAATGATGGGTGTGATTACCATCCCGCGTCTTGAGCACGTAGCTGAGGCGGTAGGGGATGTCCTGGCTGGTATCCCAGTCGGTGATGCGGAAGCTGGCGGTGCGGGCCTGCGCGTGGATTTGTGCCGTGGAGATGACTTTCCAGGCATCACCATCTTCGAT
The DNA here is from genome assembly GCA_044373575.1 of Prosthecobacter sp. Classification (GTDB taxonomy): domain Bacteria; phylum Verrucomicrobiota; class Verrucomicrobiia; order Verrucomicrobiales; family Verrucomicrobiaceae; genus Prosthecobacter. The sequence goes on from JBILPY010000156.1 coordinate 4,954, forward strand.
CTCAAAGCGCACCTCGCGGGTGTCGTCGGCACCGAGGGGTGGCATCTGCACGGTCATCTTCATGATGCCACCGCTGAGAGTGTAGTGATTGAAGAGCAGCGGACCGAAACGATGCGTTTCATCTACGGCGACCTTGCTGCCGCTGATAATCCAGTCGCTGAACCAGAAGAGCCCGTTACCCACGTCTTTGCCGTCTTCGGTTTTTTTCTTCTTCGCACCTGCTCGTGGGCCTTCCGGGCCGAAATTGCAGCCGATGGCGAGGTTGCCGATGAGCTGGTTTGGGCGCAGATCGTTTTTCGAGAGCTCGCCGAGCATGCGATCATCCTTCGCATCTGCCACGAAGAGCTTCAGGGCATAAGCGCCACCTTTTTCATCGACACTGAGAAACAATTTCACGCTCTCGACATCACCCAGTTCAATCTTGGATTGAGGCTGCCGAGCATCGCCAAAGAAAAGATCACCTGCTGCGGTGAAGCCCACATCCCAGCCGGAGGAGAAAGCGAGGTTGTTCCGGTAGTCGCGGAGCTCTGGGTAGTCCCGCAGTGTGCCGAGGATGCCGATCTTGAAGCCCGCGCTGCCTTTGCCATCGCCCGCGAGTTTGCCACCGCCGACACGACCGATGGTGACGCTCATTTTCAGATCGCCCTTTCGATTCGCCAGCTCACAGGTGAGTACATGCACATTGCGATTCGGCTTTGCGGCGATGCACTCCGCGCGGCCTTCACGCACCTGCCAGTCCTGCATCGGATTGGCCCAGAACTGCTCGCCGAGCCAGACGCGGTCCAGATCGTTCTTCCACTGGCTCCCAAACAGCGCTGGCGCTGATAAAGCGGAGGCAGAAGTGGGCAGCAGGGAGCCTGCGGCGAGTGCGGTGGATTCGGCGATGAACTGGCGGCGTGAGGTCGGCATGGTGAGCCCTTCAACAGCGGCCCAGGCCTGCGTCTTGCACCCGTATTAACGACGCCACTGATACATCCAACGCTCGGAGATGGCTTTGTCGCCGTCTTTGAGGTCGCAGGTCATCTCGACGAGATTCGTCGCGGGCGGCACGTCGATCTTAAAGAAAGCACGCCAGCCTTTGGTTTCGTGATTGTACATGACGCGCTTGTCGAGCACCTTGGCGTCGCCATTGCTGATGGTGACATCAATGTCCGGCACCCAGTCCTGAGGCTTGTCGGGAGCGAGTGCTCCTTTGGTGAAATCGACGACGTAGAGGTGGTCGTCGCTATCCATCACGAAGCCTCGGCGGGTGGCGATGACCTTACCATGCAGGCCGGGAAGATGCTCCTCCAACCAGGCGAGACGGTATTCAAACTTCAACGGCTCCTGCGGTGTTGCAGGCAGCACGGCAGGCTTCCACATGGCGACGATGTTGTCCCAGGTCTCTTCACCGGTAGAGAGCTCGACCAGCACGACGCTGCCTTTGCCAAAGCCGGTCTTCGGCTCCACCCAGACAGCGGGGCGGCGATGATAGACCGCTTCGAGGTCCTGGAAGTTGTTGAAATCGCGATCACGCTCGGCGAGGCCGAAGCCTTTGAGCTTGTCGGTTTCCAGAATGCTCAGGCGGAGGTCGCGGCTGACATCCAGTGGACGCCAGATGGAGGGGCCGCCTTCGATCTCGATCTGGAGACCGTCGCTGTCATGCACCTCGGGGCGGAAGTCGTAGGGCTTCGGGTGGCTGTTTTCGCCGAACCAATACATGCTGGAGAAAGGCGCGATACCGAGCATTTCGACCTTTTGGCGGAGATGAAGCGTGGCTTTGACGAGTGTCTCCGTGGTCTTTCCGGGCATGACATCAAACTGATAAGCCCCGGTGATGCTGGGACCGTTGAGCAGGGCCAGCACCTTGAAAAATTTGTCGCCAGGCTTTGGCGGAGCGAACCAGAAGTGGGTGAAGTCGGGGAACTCCTCGGGCTTGCCGCCGATGGTGTTGACCGCCACGCCACGGGCGCTGATGCCGTAGCCGAGCTCGGTGGTGACGGCGCGGTAGTAGCTGGCTCCCATGAAGACCATGAACTCGAAGGGTTTCTTCAGCATCGAGTCCGGCGCGAGCACGCGGAAGCCTGCGTAACCGGCTGGCGGCGTGAATTTCTCCGGCAGCTTCAGGTCGTCGTAGTCGAAGTATTTTTGATCAAAGGGCACTCCCTTGGCCTTGTCGGCACCGGTGGTGAAGAACTGCACGGGCTTCTTGAACATCCAGCCGGGGTGGAAGAACTCGACACGATAGACATCACCCGCGTCGGCAAAGAGCGCCTTGTCCCGCAGGAAACGGATTTTGCGATGCCCATCGTATTTCAGGCCCTCGAAGAAGGGATCTAGCTTTTGGCTGGGGGCCACGTAGGGCTTCAGCGCGAGCTGTGCGGCCAGCTTTTCCAGCGAGGCGAAGTCCGTGACTTGCTCCGGCGTGATCTCCTGGGCGATGGAGTGGATCTGCCCGAGGGCGGATAGACACAGAACAAGGGTCGCGGAGCGGAGTGGGGGCATGCAGGAGGGGGAGTTCGGGAGCGGCCTAGAATGCGCCCTGCCCCCCGACAGTCAACCGACACGGCGATGATCTGCGTTGGGGTAGGCTTCGGAAGGTGGAGCTAGCAATTTTGAATCCAGCTTCACGACCTCCGCCTCCAGGCGTTCCTGATAGCGGGTCCAGGCTTGCAGGCAGCGCTGGCGGAAGTCGGCGGGATTCACACCGAGGGCACGGAGAGTGTGGCGATGATCCCAGGCGACAACGGTGGCGGTGATGGCGTGGATGGCCTGAAACTGAGCGCGCCATAGCCGGCGTCCGAGCGGAGCAAAGGTGGCGATCCGCTCGCTGAGGAAATCGCGCTGGAAGGCGAGGTGCTTCATTTCATCGCGCAGAAGTTTGTGTGAGACTTTGTTCACCACGGGGTCGGAGCAGCGGAGGTAAAGCGTGCCGAAATAGACCTCGGCGATCAGTTCTGCCGTGAGCAGCACCTGGATGGCGAATTCGAGATTCACGAGGAAGCGAAGACGGCGAAAGACGGAGTTCGTCCACTGCTTCGTGAGCAGCTTGCCGCCGAGGTGCTCCACGGTTCGGGCAAGCAGACGCGAGTGGCTTTGCTCCTCCGCCACAAAGAGGTCGATCGCCCGCTGATTGCCACGGAAGTTCTCCAGCGGGGCGACCTCGCGGGCATAGCGTCGGAGGCGTGAGCCGGTGCCGGATTCGCCGAGCTGGAAGGTGGCGATGGAGGCGGCCAAAGGTCGGCGCACGCTCTCGGGCAGCGTGCAGGCTTCAGCAGGGAGTTCGAGGGTGTCGTTGAGGCGTGTGTTGCGCTCGAAGTGGGTGATCCAGGCTTGGGTGTT
>JBILPY010000157.1:0-8265 GCA_044373575.1 Prosthecobacter sp.
CAAAATTCTGCACTTTCGTGTCTGATCCACGTTCCAGCTTTTCCTTTGTTGCGCCGCCACAGAGCTCCTATTTCCTACGCTCTAAGCTGGCTTGGTTTCGCCTGCTTCTCCCCCTCTCGGTGGTGCTGATTCTGCCTGCTGCCTTCGTCACACTGCTGATTGTTTCAGGCTGGCACCTGACCTGGCAGTTCCACTACGCTGTCGAAGGTCTGACACTGGGGCATGGGCCGGCCTGGTGGGCGACCACCCGACTGGGGCTGGTGGCGTTAGGGTTCATCAATTGCCTTCTTTTATTCAAACCCATGCTGGCAGGTGCCCCGCGCCGCCCATCCACCCGTCAGTTGAGAGCTGCCGGGCACCCGGATTTGTTCGAGCTGATCTCCGATCTCACCAAACTGAGCCGCTCCGTCCCACCCATGGAGGTGCTGACAGACAACTCCATGAGTGTCCGCATGGAGGTGCGTCATGGAGTCTCCGGCTGGCTCAGCCAGGACCTCGTCCTCATCATCGGACTTCCGCTCGCTGCAAGTTGCACCGTGCGGGAGCTGGCGGGTGCCATCTGTAATCAAATGGGGCGTAACCCCGCAGGTATTCATGGGCTGCTTTTGCAGATCTTCCGCGGCGTCAATGCCTGGCTCGACTGGGCGGTCTGCCGCCGTGATCCCTGGGAGGCGGCGCTGGCCCACGCCGTGAAGGTGGCCCCCAAAAGGACAGCCCGGCGAATGCGTTTGCTGCACGGGTTCATCTGGCTCACGCAGCGTCCCGTCTGGGGTTTCATGGCAGTTGCCAAAATCGCCAGCGCAGGTCCGCTGCGTCGCATGGTGAGGGAGGCGGACCACTTCGAGGCATTGATCGTTGGTTCGGAGCATTTTGCCGCAGCCCTGCCTGAACGAGGCCGCTTCGAGCGCGCCTGGAAGGAGATCTGCCTCAAGGTCCAGTCTGGCATCAAAGCGGAACGGCTGCCGGATAACCTGCCTCTGCTGGCCGCACGATTCTCAAAGCCTGCCGTGTCAGACCGGAGCAGCGTGGACATCGCGCCCGAAGGCTCCCTGTTCTGTCCTTCGGACAAAGTGCGCATCGACCTGATCCGCAGGCTGAACCTGCCACCCCTGGTGCTCGGAACCGCAGACGCCTCCTGCCTGTTCCGTGATTTCAATGATCTCGCCCGCCAGACCACCCAGTTTTACTACCAGCAGGATCTGGGATTGAACATCGTCCTCTTCCGCATCGTCGCTGCCGAGGAGATCGTGCAGCAGGGACTGAAAGTCACCCAGCCGCTCAACTCAGTGGTCCGATACTTCCGCGGGCTCGCCCATTCGGACCGGGTGCTCTGCGGGCTCGTGGCAGGCAGCAACAGCCCCGTCAATCTCGCGTCTTTGAAACAGGAGATCCGCGAGTGCCGTGTCTGGATGCGGGAGACCTGTGATCTGATGCGCTCCCTGCGGCATGACTGGAACATGGGCTGGCAGCGGTGCCGTGATCTGGAAATGGGGCACGCTTTCGCCCTCGCCAGGATGCCGCTGGACAACCATCAGTATGGCGTGCGCGAGCACAGCCCGCCGCTCTATCGCGAGGAGTTCGAGCGTCAGGCTGTGTCCATGGAGTTCACGGAAGAGTCGCTCGTCATGTATGAAAAGCGGCTGGAATCGCGCTTCACCGCCGCGCTGGGACTGCTCTCTCTCACACCTGTAAATCTGCTGCCGGAAGTCCTCCACAGCCGCCAGGCCTACCTGCCGGATCAGACCTGCCTCTACGTCGTCCTCTCCATGCAGATGGCGGATATGCGCCGCCTCATGACCCTCTTCAATGCTTATCAGGCGCTCGGCATACGCCATGTGAATGCGACCGAAAACCCGTCTCTACTGGAAACCCTGCGCTATCTCACACCCAGAATTGCCTGCCTGGTTTTCAATGCACTCACGTCCCTGTGCCATGTCCTGTCGGCCCGAGCTGGGGCCTCAGGTGCCATGCTTGGCCGCCTACCTCGCCGGGATACCTGTGGAGACTGCCATTGGTATGCTGAATCAGGACTGGGGAAACCTCGGGCTCAAGCCTGGTCTGGGCATTTTGGATGCCGTCAGATTAGGCAACATGGTGGAGCACTTCGTCGATGCGTACTTCGAACTCTATCACCATACGTTTGATTGGCTGGCCGCGACGGCTGAACTCTCAGAGATTCATTTGCTCGATACGGCACCTCTCGAACCAAGCCTTGCTGCATGACCTGAAACGTCAGGGCTGAAAGTGAGCCTTCTTTGCATCACCGCCGGCCTCGATGAAGGCCAGGAGATCCAGGATCTGCTCTGCCTTCAAAGCATTCAGCAGGCCCGCAGGCATGGGGGATGTCTCCGACACACTACGCTCTTTGATCAGGCTCTTGCCGATCTCAACAGTCTCAGGCGAGAGCGGGTTGGGTTTCAGCACAACGCGCTCATCGTCCTCGCTCTCCAGGCTGCCCATGACCGTGCTGCCATCAGCGCGCTTGATCGTCTGGAAGCGAAACTTCTCATCGACGATCTTCGAGGGATTCAGGATGTGATCCAGCAAATCACGCCGCCCGAATCTCGCCGACACCTGCACCAGCTCTGGGCCAAACAAACCCGCTGGCAGGGAGCGATCCGTGCTCATCGTATGGCAGAAAACACACTGGGTGGCGATGGCGGCGGCCTTGCCTTTTTCATACGAGCGGCCTTTGCCCACTTCGGTGAGGCGCGGCTCCAGATCCTCTAGTTTCCACACGCGGAAGGTATGCCCCGGCATCGCGTGCGGAGAAAGCGCGGCGGGCTTCGGCGGATGCACCACTTCTGCGAGCTTTGACATCTCCTCAGTGCTCAGCGCCGCCGCCAGTTCACTGCGGGTGTCCGAGATGGTTTTGAAGTAAGTGCTGGCTCCGTTCAGCTTCTCTGCACGGTTCAGAGCTTCGAAGACGATGCGCTTCGAGTCCAGCGACCAGCCGTCTTTGAGATAGCGCAGATGCATCGGGTAAAAGATCAGATCCTCGCTCGTTGTCGCCTCCCGCAGCATGGGCAGTGTCTTTGCCAGCACCTGCTTCGATCCGAGTCGGATGAGCAGGCGGCAGAGTTCTTGATTCATCTCACGCTTCGTCGCGGGATAGAGCGGCTCAAGCCAGGCGAGCAGCCGCGTTTGTTCTTCAGCCGAGGCATCACCAAGTCGAGCAAGAGTGACGCTGAGCGTGCGCAGGGTCGCGAGCTTTTGTTCCGCGCTAAGGTCTTTGAACGAGAGCGAATCCAGCCGTGAGAGAATGCCCGCACGGTCACTCGTCTCACCGACACGCGCCAGAGCCAGACAGCCGAGGATGCCACGCCAACCTGGTGATTCTTCGAGGATCTCTTTCTTCCACAGCTTCGTCGGCGCACGCTCCAGGGCCAGCCTTGCGGCATGTCGGATGTGCTGATCAGCATGTTTGAGGTGCGTGATCACATTGAAAACCTCCTTCTCATCCTTTGGCCACATCGTCTCCAGCTCACGCCGAAGCGCCTGCAGGGCCTTGACCTCTTGACTTGATTGACCGTTTTGACCTGTCTCATTCCCCTCCCAAGTCACTCGATACACCCCACTCTGCGTTCCACGCCCGCCGGTGACGAACCACAGCGCGCCATCCCGCCCCACACAGGCATCGGTGACATTCAGCGGACGACCCGACACAAACGTCTCCTGCGTGCCCGTGTAGCTCGCGCCTTTCGCCTGCATGTGGACGGCGATGATGCGGCCGTAGCTCCAGTCGAGGATGAAGAGCGCGTCCTCATACTTCTTCGGGAACTTCGCGCCATAACCAAAACAGATGCCGGTGGGTGATGACAGGCCGATGTCCACCACGCTCGGCAGTGTATCGACATACCACGAGGGGAACCGCCCCGTGCCGCGTCGCCAGCCGAAGTCTGCGCCGGGCACCACATGCAGCACGCGTGTCGGCATGTACCAGGACGTGCCCACATCGCGCTCCATGTCCGCATCGAAGGTGAAAAGCTCGCCGTCGCGATTGAAGGCGATGTCGAGTGGGTTGCGCAGGCCACCGGCCACCAGCTCGATGCGGCTCGTCTTCGGATCATAGGCGATCACATGCCCGGCGGGCAGCTCCACCGTGCCATCAAACATGCTGCCATCCCACGGATTCGGCAGCACCTGATTGTTCGCGTAGTTCCTCAGCGGCGAATCCTCCGCGAGCGGACTCGGCAGCAACACGTTGTTTCCATGCGCTACCCAGATGCGCCCATCGGGGCCGAGCTTGATGTGATTCCGCCCATGCCCCACGCCGCCTTCGCTGTGCATGAGTTCCTCCTTTTGCTCGAAGACGCCATCGCCATCCGCATCGCGCAGGCGGTAGAGGCCTTTGCTGTTGTTCGCATTCGCGTAAAGCACGCTGTGCGCATACACGAGCCCGCGACACTCCAGCAGCGTGCTTTCGATCTCCGTCATGCTGCCCGACTTCGGATCGAAGCGCAGCAGCCCCTTCTTCTCTTTGGATAAAGTCACGCGCCCCTGCGGATCAAAGGCCATCGCCACCCACGAATCCTCACCCGGCTGGGCCGAGCGCACGAGTTCTGCTTTGAATCCGGGCAGCAGCGTGAAATCCTTCGGGTCCGTGGCCTGACTTTGCGCGCCCGGCTTCGCGAGTTGCCAGGAATTGTAGGCATCGAAGGTCTTCTTCAGATCGAAGGGATTCGCCGCTGGATCAGCATCGACGGCACCCTGCGTGATGACTTTTCCATTGGGTGAAGTCCACGTCGCATCCGTCGGAATCCAGCGCACTGCGGCGAGATCGCCATTCAGCTCCAGCAATACGGCGAGTCGAGGTGACTTGGCGCTAAGTGACAAAACATTCGTCCCTTGGGTGATGAAAGCCGTTACGTCCAAACTCACGGCTGGCTGGCCTTTGGAGGACAGCACGCGACGCACAGGTTTGTCATTCAGCGCCACCTCCACATCCGTGTCGGTGGCGAGCAGCAGGATTGCTTTCAGCAGCGGCGCGGTTTGCTCAAAGCGTGTCTCGATCCGCACCGCCTGATCGCCCGCCACACTCAGCCACTGCGGTACGGGCGGGTGATTGGCCATCTGAGCCTGAGCGATGCCGGTGATGAGAAACAGGAAAGAAAGGAGGAACTTCATGGGACAAGATCACCTTCCCTGGCGCATTCCTTTCATGGGCCAGCCGCGACCTTACCACGCCACAAGCACCCCCGTCGGCCCCAGAGCGATGTGATGTGCGTCCAAAAATGTTTTGAGATGCCGGGTTTCCCCTTTCAGCCGTGAACCCCAGACCGTGATCTGCATGTCTTCATGCAAGGAAGCGCCGATTCCCGGGACGGAACGCATGACTTTGACCTGCACCTGTTCCGGTGGTTGCTCTGCATTGCCTTCAGACCTGAGCTTCCCATGGTCGAGAACGATCACGCCATTGCCCAGTGCACTCAGGATGCCTTTGGCGTCGGAGATCTTTTCCCATGAAGCCACTCCCGGAGCCAGTTTCCACAGGCCCTTCGAGGCCACCCAGACCGAGCCATCTTCGGTCAGCACGGCCTTCATCGACCCTGCTCCATGAGGTGCGGCGATCAGGCGATGACGCTTCGGAAGCCTTAGATTCAGGATCATGAGTTCGCCACTCTGGAGGCTGACGAGACCTTCACCCTCCCTGGCTGAGTCGAACAGATCTCCACAGCCATCATGCATAGGCAGAAGCGCTGGTTGGCGTTTGATGCTGATCTCCCAGACGCGATGTTGGGTATCGAGAGCCAGAGCTTCTCCAGGTGTCGAAGCCAGCTTCAAAATGCCTGCCGGGCTCAGCAGTCGTTGCCACTTTCCGGGCATCTCGAAGTCCCAGGTCGCAAAGTTCCCGGAACCCAACAACACCACACCGCCATACTGAGTGACCACCGCGCGTGACCAAAACTCGGTCATCAAGTCTGGTGGCGGCAGATGCTTCACGGCCTGCGGCAAGATGGCCCAAGCCTCGACTCGCGGTCGGCGTCCCGGCCACAACGCAGCGCCTGAATCATAGGTCGATGATTTTGATCGGGGCTTCTTGGGAAGTGCTGGTGTTGCTGATTTCTCCCCAACCTTTGGGATTGTGAGTGCCGTATTTTGGCTGCGTAATTTTGGGTCAGAGGCAGTCTCTTCCCTTTGGGGGAATGACATCGCGCTTTCCAGTGAATGTTGCCAATCAGCTTCTACTGAGTCAGCAGCTTCCACCTTCGCGCTGTCAGCGCCACGATGCCTTTGGCGATACCCGCCAGGCTCCAGCAGCCACACCCAAAGCCCCACGGTGAAGGCTCCCATCAGGATCCCCCACACCAGAACTCTGAGCGGATTGGGCGAGCTTGGACGCTTGGATTTCATGTCAGGCAGGCGACTCCAGACATCCTTTAAGGAGCCTGTGTTCGAGATTTCAAATCTCGTTTCCCAGTTGCAGCCTTTCGGAAAACAGGCTCGGGAGTATCTTCATATCTTCGCCATGCTCACCGCCGCCACTCACATCATCCAAAAGCTCCGCAACTCCGGCCATGAGGCCCTACTTGCGGGCGGGTGTGTCCGGGATCTGCTGCTAGGGCGCGAGCCGAAGGACTTCGATGTCGCCACCAGCGCCACGCCGGATCAGGTCATCACGCTGTTTCCGGGAGCGCTCACTGTGGGCGCGCACTTCGGTGTCGTCGTCGTGAGAAACGGGGAGCATCATGTGGAGGTGGCCACGTTCCGCACGGACGGCAGTTACAAAGATGGTCGCCATCCCGAGAGCGTGACATTTTCCACGGCGGAGGAGGATGCCAAGCGACGCGACTTTACCGTGAACGGACTCTTTCGCGACCCCATTGAGGAGCGCATCATCGACCATGTCGGCGGACAGGCCGATTTGGAGAAGCGCGTGCTGCGTGCCATTGGCGATCCCGCACAGCGCTTCGCGGAGGACAAGCTGCGCCTGCTGCGCGCCGTGCGCTTCGCCACCACGCTCGGGTTTGAGGTCGAGCCGGAAACCTGGCGTGCCGTCATCGAGTTCGCGCCGCAGATCCAGAGCGTGAGTGCCGAGCGCATCCGCGATGAACTCATCAAGATCTTCCTCCATCCGAACCGTCTGCGAGGCTTCGACCTGCTGATGGACAGCGGTCTCATGGCGCAGGTGCTGCCCGAGATCCTCGTGCTGAAAGGTGTGGAGCAGCCCCCGCAGTGGCATCCTGAGGGCGATGTTTTCATCCACACACGGCTCATGCTGAGCCTGCTGCCCGAGCAGGTCTCCCTGCCGCTCGTGCTCAGCGTCCTGCTGCATGACATCGCGAAGCCCGCCACCTTCACTGTCGATGAAACCGGCCGCATTCGCTTCAATGGGCACGACAAGCTCGGTGCCGAGATGACGGGCGATATCCTCCGTCGTCTGAAGTTCCCGAACGATGTCATCGAGCCCGCGCAGGTGGCTGTGGAGCATCACATGGTCTTCAAGGACGTGAAGAAGATGAAGAAGAGCACGCTGAAGCGCATGATGTCCCGCCCCACCTGGGCGGACGAACTCGCGCTGCATCGGGTCGATTGCCTGGGCTCAAACGGTCTGCTGGATAACTATGAGTTTATGCAGGCGAAGGCCGCCGAGTTCTCCACCGAGCCTCTCATCCCGAAGCCCTTGCTCAATGGGCGCGACCTCATCGCCCTCGGCTGGCAGCCTGGGAAAACGATGGGCGAGGCGCTGACAAAGGTGCAGGACGCCCAACTCGAAGGCATCATCGCCACACATGAGGAAGCACTCGCGTGGCTGAGTTCTCAGGACATTCATGCGTAGCTGCTGGCATCAGCCTGGCTGAGGCGGAACTCCTGTGGAGGATTGTTTTCAAGGTTGGCGTGATATGAAAAGTGATATTGCCCCGCTGCGTCTTTGATCAAAACTGAAACACCTTCAACTCCTGCATGAATGTCCATCACCTCGAACTCTTCTACTATGTGGCACGGCACGGTGGTGTCAGCTCGGCAGCACGAGCCATGCCCTATGGCATCCAGCAGCCAGCGATTAGCTCTCAGATTCTCCAGCTTGAGGATGTTCTCGGGGTCACCCTCTACCAGCGTCGTCCATTCCAGCTCACCCGTGAAGGGCAGACGCTGTATGAGTTCATCTCGCCGTTCTTCGGCGGCCTGTCAGAGATATCCAATCGTCTGCGAGGCGGTGGCGAAAACCGCCTGCGCATTGCTTCAGCGGAGGTCGTGCAGCGTGATTACCTGCCAGATCTACTTTCCAGAATGCGGCGGCGTGTGAAGGGGTTTCATTTCACT
>JBILPY010000760.1:0-2507 GCA_044373575.1 Prosthecobacter sp.
GAAGATGTTCCGCACACCGAGAGTGGCATTCACAAACACTGTGTCCGTGTTCGCTCCGTGTGTTGCCGAGATCGTCGCCGTGTAAGTCGAGTTCGTGAGCGCCGCCGTCGTGAACCGCAAGACCACCCTCTGGCCCGCCACCTCCACCTGAGGCGATACCCAAGCGGAATCAGAGGTCACTTGCAGCGTACTGAAATCAAACCCGCCTGCAGTGCCTGTGATCGGTAAAAACACATCTGCATGATTAAATCCAGGCACCAGAACCACGGGTAAAGAAGAAGCCCCGAGGTCAAAAACAGCGGCCTCAGAGCGCAGCAGTGAGGAGGCGAAAAACACAAGATACAGCAAAGGGAACTTCCAATTCATTATCAGACTCTGGCTTAAGGCCGCTTTTTCGTAAAGCCTAAACCATGACCACTTTCGCCACTTTCGATGATGGAGATGATTTGGCCTCACCAACACTACCTGGCAGGCACCCGAGATACTTCGTTATTGAGTTTTGCCGATATTTTGGCTTAGTGTGGTAATTCGCGCCTTTTTGAACCCTCTCCCTCCCTTTTCCAATGCCTCCGGCCGTCTCCGCCGCCCGTCCTCAGCGTGCCCGTGATCAAAAACAGGCCAGCGCCTGGAATGATCCCATCGGCATCGGCCTGCTCATCCTCGCCGCCATGCTCCTGCTGGCCTTGATCTCGTATGATCCGCGCGATCTCCCGAGCTGGATTCCCGGCAGCCTTGTCGATGAAAACTCGAAGGTGACTCATAACTTCGTCGGCGTCGTCGGGGCCATCTTGAGTTGGGGTGGTCTCTGGCTCGCAGGCTGGGCCATTTACCTCGTGCCGGTCAGCATGACTTGGTTTGGCGTCTGCAAGCTGGCCTCGAACATCAAAGTCTCCAGCCGCTCCTGGCTCGGCGTCGCACTCATGATCATCACCGCCGCTGCCATCCTCGAGGTCCAGGGCATCCTGAATTCCCGTGACGACATCACCCCGCTCGGTGGTGGCGGCGGGCTCGGTTATCTCATTGGCGGCAGCATTTTCGCCAATCTCCTCGGCACCCTCGGCTCCACAGTCCTCCTCGGCGGCATCTACGGCGTCGGCTTCTTCCTCGCCAGCGGCCTGCATCCCATCCTGGTCATGGACGAGATCCGCAGCGAGATCGAACGCTGGATGGAGCAAATGCGCATCCGCCGCGAGCTGGCAGCTCAGGAGCTTGACCTCCAAGAAGCCGCCGCCGCAGCGGCAAATGGACAGCCTGTCACCATCCGCCGCAAAAAAGCCCCGCGCACCGAGATCGCCCCCGATGCCGCCCCCGCGCCTGCTGGGAAGATGGTCACGCCTGAACTCGGCCTCACCTTCGAGCCCAAGATCTTCGATTCCTCCGCCTCCCGCGCCCATCACGATGACGCGAACAAACCCAAGCTTTCCGAAGTCTGGCAGAAAAAGCGCGCCCAGAAAATGGAACAAGCGCCCCATGGTACCCTCGGCAGCCTGACCGTCCGCTTCAAAGACTACGTCCTCCCCGAACTCGACCTCCTCTCCTGGCCCGAGGAGGCCGCCAAACCCGCCGACAAAGGCGAAATGCGCGCCGTCCAGGACACCATCATCCGCTCCCTCGCCTCCTTCGGCGTCAAAGTCGAACCCGGCGACATCACCCGCGGCCCTGCCATCACCCGTTACGAAGTCCGCCCCGTCGATGGCCTCCGCGTCGCCCGCATCGCCGCCCTCGATGACGATATCGCCCGTGCCACCTGTGCCGAGCGCATCAACATCCTCGCTCCCATCCCCGGCAAAGACACCGTCGGCATCGAGCTCGCCAACCGCGACAAAGTCATCGTCCCCATCCGCGAGCTCCTGGAGGACGAAATCTTCCTCAACGGCAAAGCCAAGATCCCCATCGCCCTCGGCAAGGACGTCTATGGCAAAACCATCATCGGCGACCTCGCCGCCATGCCGCATCTCCTCGTCGCAGGCTCCACCGGTTCCGGTAAATCCGTCTGCATCAACGGCATCATCACCTCCCTCCTCTGCCGTTTCGCCCCCGATGAACTCCGCTTCATCATGATCGACCCCAAGGTCGTCGAAATGCAGAACTACGCCGACCTCCCCCACCTCGCCCTGCCCGTCGTCACCGACCCGAAAAAGGCCCTCATGGCCCTCCGCTGGGTCGTGAAAGAGATGGAAAACCGCTACCAGATGTTCGCCAGCGAAGCCTGCCGCAACTTCGAGACCTTCAACAACCGCAACCGCAAACGCGCCGCCACCGCCGCAGCGAACGCGGCTGCCGGCATCACTGCACCGGCTTCTCCGGCCCGAGGAGCGGCTGTTCCCGCCGCCCGTCCGGCTTCCGCCGCAAAGCCCGCCGCTGTCACCAAAGCCGCCGCTAAAGACAGCCCCATCCCCGACGTCCCCTTCGGCAGCAGCATCGCCGCCTTGCAGGAATACGCCGCCGAAGTCACCGCCCCAAAGCGCACCTCCAGCGCCTTTGCCAAAGCCGCCGCCATGGCCGAT
>JBILPY010000761.1:0-2504 GCA_044373575.1 Prosthecobacter sp.
TGACCGGTTGGAAGAACGCCTACGACTGGGGCAAGATCGAGGTGAAGGACGGTGAGATCCATCTGACGGGGGAGAAGAAATTCTTCGTCATCACCGAGAAGACCTACAGCGACTTCATCTTCGAGGGCGACATCTTCCTGCCGGAAGGCCAGGCCAACAGCGGCTTCATGTTCCGCGCCCATGTGCAGCCAAACAAAGTTTTCGGCTACCAGGCCGAGGTGGATGGAGATGCGAAGCGCAAGTGGTCCGGTGGTCTCTACGATGAAGGCCGCCGCATGTGGTTCATCAGCCCGATCAAAGGCAACAAGGAGAGCGAAGACGCCTTCCGCGCCCGCGCTGGTGATGCTTTCAAGCGCAACGACTGGAACACCTACCGCATCACCTGCCAGGGCAAGAAGCTCAAGATCGAAGTGAACGGAGTGGTCACCACCGATGTGGAGGATGCCATGGACGCCAGCGGCGTCATCGCCATCCAGCATCACGGCGAAAAGGGCGCGACCTACAAGTTCCGCAATCTGCGCATCAAGGAGCTGAAGTAAGCGTTCCCGATCCATTCGATGGCTGAATCCTTCGCCGCCTTCATGGCCCGTGCGCTGCATGATCCGCAGCGCGGGTATTATGCGCGGAGGATCCAGGGCATTGGAGGTCAGCGCGGTGACTTCGCCACTGCTGCGACTCTTTCCCCCCTGCTCGGCCAGGGCATCGCTGCCTGGATTTGTGAAAGCCGCCGTGCGATGCCCGAGGTGCGGCATGTAATTGAAGTGGGAGCTGGCAATGGCGCACTGATGGAGACCGTGCGGAAGTCACTCGGCTGGTGGCAGCGGCGGCGCTTTGAGTGGCACATCGTCGAGACTTCGGTGGCTTTGCGAGAGCAGCAAAAGCAGCGGCTGGGCTCGGCAGTGACGTGGCATGTGGATCTGGAGTCGGCGCTGCGTGCCTGCGGTGGAGCGGCCTTCATCTACCACAATGAGCTGCTCGATGCTTTTCCCGTGCGACTTGTGCAAAGTCATGAAGGCGTGTGGCAGGAGGTCTTCGTCGAGTTTGAAAATGGACGCGCACGCGAGCTGCTCAGGCCGCTGGAGGTGAAGTCTGGATTCTCCGCACTTTCCCACCCGTCGCAGCATCCTCAGCAGCGCTGCGAGCTTCATGAGTCGGTGCGCGAGTGGCTTCATGGCTGGGTGCCGGAATGGAAGTGCGGGGCCATGCTGACGGTTGATTATGGGGACACCTTTCCCGCTCTGTATCATCGACGTGCTCGCGGCACGCTGCGGGCCTACTTGATGCACCAGCGGCTGGAAGGCATGTCGATCTACGAGAATGCGGGAAGGCAGGACATCACGGCGGACGTGAACTTCACGGACTACCGCGCGTGGGCAGCGCAGCTCGGGCTCGAGGAGATCAGTTTTTCCACGCAGACGGAGTTTCTCCAATCATATGTGCCGGGCGCGAGCGGGCCGATGCTTGATCCCGATGGAGCGGGCGGTGCCTTCAAGGTCGTAATGCACCGTCGGGTGGAGCATTGAGCAGCGGTCGAAGATCCACCGGGTCCGGGCGTTCCCCGATGGTGGCTTTCGCTTCACTGAAATTCCAGACGCCATCGGTCATCGTGGCGACAGCGTGGATGCTGGCCGAGCCTTTGGGGCCGGACACGGGCACGTTGAGGTCAGCCGTGCCGGTGTTGTTGTTGATGGAGACATTGCCGGTGACGAACCAACCCTTGGTCATCGGTTCACCGAGAGCCGCACGAATCACTTCGGATTTTTTCGCAGCTTCAAAGGCCGCATCTCCAGGTCCAGAACGCCACAGCATCGCGAAGGCGAAGAACATGATGGCCATCATCAGCCCGAAGACGATCACGACGAGCAACGCACATCCCCCACAACCAAAGGCGACGCCCTTGCCCACGGCGGCTGCATTCTCACGCTGGATGTTCGTGGGATCGCCAAAGGGGCGCTCGGTGCTCATAGCCTAAGGTGGATGATGAAGTTAGTGACATCCGCAGCCCGAGCCGCACGATCCGCGAGACGGCGCAGCACTGGCAGCCGCGCTGCCTCCACCCATGATCCCAGTGCCACCGATGGGCACGCGTCGCACAGGCTGGCCGCTGTCGGGATGCTGGGTGAGGGCAGAGTCCTTCATGCTCTGGCGGATCTCGAAGCGCTTCGGTGGATCGCCTTCAAACTGGGGGATGGTTTCGTAAACGTAGGTGGGCATGGTGGGGAAAGGGGGATGACTAAGCAGGAATGACGAAACCCAGAGCAGAAAGCAAGCCTGGAAACAAAAACGGCGTCCCGGGATGACCGGGACGCCGTGAGTGGAGAGTTACGAGGATTACGCCGACTGTTCGTCGATGCGGACCGCTTTGTAGCCGCCGATGCCCTTGAAGTAGAGCAGGAGCAGGAGGTAGATCGCTGCCATCGTCATCGGGATGTAGGAGTCAGCCTTCAGAGTGGCGCGATCGCCCTTCTGGTCAGCAGTGACGACGGCTTGCTGCTTCGGAGTCT
>JBILPY010000762.1:0-2503 GCA_044373575.1 Prosthecobacter sp.
GAGCGAGTTCCCTTTGTCTCGCAGGGCCACGAGCGTGTCGAGCAGGCGGACATTATCACGCGGATGCAAACCGATGGTGGGTTCATCAAGCACGTAAAGCACGCCGCGCAGGTTTGAGCCGAGCTGGGCGGCGAGTCGGATGCGCTGGGCTTCGCCACCACTGAGCGTGTCGGCGCTGCGATTGAGTTGGAGGTAGCCGAGACCGACTTCACTCATGAAATGCAGCCGCTGTTTGATCTCAGCTAGGATATCCCGCGCGATCTCGCCTTGAGTGCCGGTGAAGCTGAGTTTAGCGATGTGCTGCACGGCTTCTTCGGCAGCGAGGCCGTTGAGGTCTTGGATGCGGAATGAAGGTGATGCCAGCATCCTGCTTGCAGCTTTGGATTTAGCAGCGGGCAAGCTGGAAGCTTGCTCCACTTTCAGCTTCACAAACATCGCTGTCTGATTGAGTCGGCTGCCGCCGCAGCTTGGGCAAAGGACGCGCTCGGTGGGTGTGTCGTCGTCTTCGTGGCGGGTGAGTCGGCGCTCTTCTTCGAGCTCGGCGGCGAGCTGGGACATGTCGTCATGGCGCGGTGTGGCGCCGTGATCGGAGACGATGAAGCCGAAACCTCGGCATTGCTGACACCAGCCATGTGGACTGTTAAAGGAGAAGAGACGCGGATCGAGTTCTTCAAAGCTGAGATCACAACTCGGGCAGCTCATTTCGGTGCTGAGCACCTGGGTGGTTTTGTCGGCGAGGAAGAGCTTCACGTTGCCCTTGCCCATCTTTAGCGCCTTGTCCACGAGCGGACGGAGTTCGAGGATGGAAAGGCCTTTGGGCACTTTGGCGACAACGGCGTCGATGCTGTGCTCTTTGAATCGAGCGAGTGGTTTGAAGTTCGCGGTGTCGCGAAATTCGCCATCGACGAGCAAGGTACTGATGCCCTGCTTGCGGGCGTTTTCTGCCACTTCGGTGTGGAAACCTTTGCGGGCTTTGATCAGTGGCGCGAGCAACTGCACGGGGCCTTTTTTCGCCTGATCGGAGATGGTCTGGGTGATGGCGGTGGCGCTTTGTTTGACCACGGGGACATCGCACTTCGGGCAATACTGCGTGCCGAGCTTGGCGAAGAGCAGTCGCAGGAAATGCCAGACCTCCGTGACGGTGGCGACGGTCGATTTGCCACCGCCGCGAGAGATGCGTTGCTCGATGGCGACCGTGGGCGGCACTCCTGTGATGAGATCGACTTCCGCCTTCTCCATCTGCTCCACAAAGGTGCGTGCATAGACCGACATGGAGTCGAGGAAGCGCCTCTGGCCTTCGGCAAAGACGAGGTCGAAGGCGAGGGTCGATTTGCCACTTCCGCTCAGGCCGGTGACGACGACAAATTGATCGCGCGGGATGTCGAGGGTGATGTTTTTGAGGTTGTGCTCGCGGGCACCACGGATGCTGATCGCGTTCGCTGTTCTCGGTTCGCTGTTCTCGGTTTTCCGCGTGCGAGCTTTGGCTGGTTTTTCGGCAACCGTGAACTGTGAACTGCCAACTGAGAACTTCTCTTTGAGATACCTCCCCGTCCAAGACTCCGCACATTCCGAAACCTGCTCCGGCGTGCCCACCGAGACGATTTGCCCGCCAGCGGCTCCGCCGTCGGGGCCGAGGTCGATGACCCAGTCGGCGCATTGGATGACGTCGAGGTTGTGCTCGATGACGATGAGGCTGTTGCCTTCATCGACGAGGCGCTGGAGCAGTTCCACCAAAAGGGCGATGTCATCGAAGTGCAGGCCGGTCGTGGGTTCGTCGAGCAGCAGGAGGCTGGTTTTGCTCTTGATCGGGGAGTGCTTCGCGGACTCGATGAGATGGCCGACGAGCTTGAGGCGCTGGGCTTCACCGCCACTGAGGGTGTTGAGCGGCTGACCTAGTTTGAGATAACCGAGTCCGGCTTCGACGAGGATGCGGAGTTGATCGGTGACGATCTTGGCGCGTCGTTTGAGCGTGCCTTCGAGCTGGCTGAAGAACTCCACAGCTTCCTCGATGGTCAGGCCGAGCACGTCGTGGATGTTTTTGCCGTTCAGGCGGATCTTCAGCGCGTGCGGCTGGTAGCGTTTGCCATCGCACTCGGGACAGGTGACGAAGAGATCGCTGAGGAACTGCATCTCGATTTTTTCATAACCAGTGCCCCAGCAGCGCTCGCAGCGTCCATCGCCACTGTTGAAGGAGAAGAAGCCGGCGGTGACGCCCTGCTCCAGGCCTTCTTCACCGTCGGCGAAGATCTGGCGGATGGTATCGAAAGCTCCGATATACACCGCCGGAGTACTGCGCGGAGTGCGAGCGAGCGGCGACTGATCTACCATGATGACCTGGCTGAGCTGTTCGACGCCGTGAATGGCTTTCACGCGCCCAGGCTCGTCTTCACAAACCTCCCCGCGAAGACGCTGGAGGTTCCGGTAGAGGACCTCGTGAATGAGCGTGCTTTTGCCTGAGCCCGAGACGCCCGTGATGCAGCAGAAGACACTGAGTGGGATGTCC
>JBILPY010000158.1:0-8235 GCA_044373575.1 Prosthecobacter sp.
CATTTGCCACAAACTGGGCGACATCGGCGTCGCCGTCGGCCCGCCGCTCGATGGCATGGGCGCGCATGGACCCGCCGAGTTGCTCATCCACATCGTCGATCCGAACCGCGAGGTCGATCCCAGCTTCTGGGCCTTTAACATCACCACGAAGAAGGGCGAAGTGCTCCAGGGCGTCGTCACCAGTGAAAACAGCGCCACCGTCACGCTCGCAACGCAGGTCGGCGTGCGCGAGATCGCGAAGAGCGACATCGACAAGCGCGAAAACACCCGCCGCAGCCTCATGCCCGAAGGCCTCGACGCCCTCGGCCCCGAGCCGCTGCGCGACATCCTCGCCTTCATCTGCGGCGATGCGATGAAGCAGTTCCGCATCCTCCACCTCGCCGACGCTTTCACCGCCGACAGCCGCGACGGCCTCTTCGCCAGCCCTGATCCTCGCGGCGGCCAGGTGAAGCTCACCAAGTTCGGCAACGTGAAAGTCGAAGGCGTGCCGTTCTTCATCCAAGACCCCGCGAAAAGCTCCACCGGCGGCAATTTGATCGTCCTCAAAGGCGGCCCCGGCAAAGACAACCACTCTCAGACCTTCCCCGCGAAGGCCGAGGTGGCCATCAACGTCGCTGCGAAGCGCCTGCAACTCCTCAGCGGTGTCTCCGGCTGGGGTTTCCCCGCTGTGCGTGACGAAGCGCCCGCGCTCAAAGCCACCGTCGTCTATGAAGGCGGCGAGAAGGAAGAGTTCACCTTCCTCAACGGCATCCACTTCAGCGATTACATCCGCCCCGTCGAAGTCCCCGGCTCCAAAGGCATCGAAGGCCTCGCCGACGGCCAGGAGCCGCGCCTCCTCACGCTCGAACTCACGAAAAAAGCCGTAGCGAAGACTTTGATCCTCGAAAGCCCCGCCGGAAACAAAACGCCACCCGTCATCATTGCCATCACCGCTGACATCGAAGGCAAAGGCCCCGCTCCGCTCAATGGCGACTTTTCCAAACGCCCGACGCCAGCCAAAGGCAAGGCCAAAGCAGCCGCTCAAGTCGGCCCCGCCGCTCCTGATTCACCCAAAGAAGGCGGCAAAGGCGATGGCCCGCTCGTTCCCGCCGCGCCCGTGCAATGGGAAGCTGGCAAAACGCGCGTCCTCGCCATTGGCGGCGGTTCTTCGCACAACTTCAAAGACTTCTTCGGCACCACCGATGTCGCCACGCTCAAAGCCGCCGGCTTCACCGTCCACTACACCGAAGACCGCGATCAAGCCGCCTCCGAGCTTGCCAATGCCGACGCCGCCATCATCAGCGTGAACCGTAAATTCTTCGACACCGCCGCGTATCGCAAAGCGCTCTTCGACTTCGCCGCTGCGGGCAAAGGCATCGTCATGCTGCATCCCGGCACCTGGTATGGCTTCGCCGGCTGGCCCGAGCTCAACGCCCAAATCGTCGGCGGCGGTGCCCGCGGCCACGACAAGATCCATCCCTTCGATGTGAAGGCCGTAAAAGCCGATCATCCCGTCATGGCGGGTATCCCACCGAGCTTCACCGTCGAAGACGAGCTCTACTACATGAACGCCGAGCCCGACAAAACCCCATCCGGCACCGCCAAGATCACCGTCCTTGCCGAAACGAGCCCCAGCGACAAATACAAGGCCGCACACCCCAGCGTCTGGATCACCGAGCATCCAAAAGCCAAGATCGTCGGCATCGCCCTCGGCCACGACGCCCGCGTTCATGATTTGAAACCCTACCAGCAGCTCATCATCAACGCCGCGAAGTGGAGCAGCGGGAAGTAGTAGAATCTGCTGACAACTTCGAAGCCCTCAGCTCCCGTCCGGGGCATGAGGGCTTCTTTCTTTGAGGATTGGTTCACTGTAAGTCGCCACGGCTGACAGCCGTTCACCGTCCCGCCATGCGCCGTCTTCTTTTTCTACTTTCCTGCACTTCCCTCACCTCCTTTGCCGACTGGCCTCAGTGGCGCGGGCCGAACCGGGATGGCGTCTCCACAGATACCTCACCCATCGCCGAGAGCTTCCCCGAAGCAGGTTTGAAGAAGGTCTGGGAGAGCGATTTCATCCCCAGTGATCACTACGGCGGTCACGGCAGCCCCGTCGTCGCTGGTGAGCAGGTCATCATGTCCGTCGTCTGGCACGAGCGCATCCCCTCCGAGCAGCGCGAGATCGACAGCGAGGTCATGCAGCAGATGAACTACCGTGGCGTGACGCCCGAGCTGATGAAGAAGATGGAGGAGACGCGCATGAATCTGCCAGCCATGCGTGGTGCCAAGTTCGACGAATGGATGCTTGTCTGGCGCAAAGAAAACCTGACTCCGAAGGAAGACATCAGCCTGGGCAAATGGGCCGAATCACGTTTCAAAGCAGGCAAGACGGCTCTGCCGCTTGAAGAACTCGCCCGCGTCTCCAAGCGCGAAGGCAAACCCTTTGCCAATGCCGATGAGTTTAAGAAGTGGATGGAGGAAGAGAAATTCTCCCAGCCCGTGAAGGACAAGCTGCTCGCCGCTGTGCCGAACACGATCAAGGTGGGCAAGGACGTGGTCGTCTGTCTGGATATCAACACGGGCAAGCAGGTGTGGAAGTTTGAAGCCGAAGGCAAGCCGTCTGGCCGCAGTTCCAGCAGCACGGCGGCAGTCGTGGATGGCAAAGTCTTCGCCGCATGCAGCACACACTTTTACTGTCTCGATCAGAAGGATGGAAAGCAGCTCTGGAAAGCGCCCCTGCCCGCCAACGGCCCCGCAGCATCGCCCTTGATCGTGGGTGATACGGTGTACATCGCAGCCGGGCGTGCCCAGGCTTATGCCGTGGCTGACGGGAAACTGCTGTGGGAGCAAAAAGACGTCCGCAGTAACACAGGCAGCCCCGCTTGGTGGCAGCCGACATCGGGTGATCCTGCCCTGCTCATGGTAGGTAATAACAGCGTCTATGGCGTCTCACCCAAGGACGGAAAGGTGCTCTGGGAGGTCGAAGGCGGCGGCCAGTCCACCCCGGTGACTCACGGCGACTGGCTCGTCATTTACAGCGGTGCGAAGGATGTGGGCCTGCGTGCCTACCAGTGGCAGAAAGATGGTCCGCCGAAGGCCGCGTGGTCGCACTTTTGGGTGACCATGCGCTATAGCGGCAGCCCGATCATCCATGAGGGGCATGTGTATCTCATGTGCGGTGGCAAGCACCAGTGCGTGGAGCTTGCCACGGGCAAAGTCGGTTGGCTGGAAAACGAAGTTCAGAGTACCATCACCTCCCCTATTCTGGCCGATGGTAAACTGATGGTGTTCGAGAACAACGGCACCCATCTCCGCGTCGTCAAAGCCGCCCCTGATGGCTATCACCAGCTTGCCCGTCCGAAGATCGAAGGCATGGGCTGCACATCCCCTGCGCTGAGCAACGGCAGGCTCATCGTTCGCCAGCGCGAGAAGTTGGTGTGCTTTGATCTTCGTCCTGAGAAGTGAAGTTCTGGAGTTCGGAGACCCGGCTTCAGCCCGAGTCTTTGAATCACATGGCAGGGATCCAAACTCGACATTGCCCGGCTAAATGTTCGGAATACCGGTTCAACGGGCGGCCTTTCAGGGCTGTCTGACTTCCACGGCATTTCCGCCGTGATGTCCCTGCCACTTTTCCTGCCGCATGAAACGCCTTCTCCAGGGCTCACTCGGGCTGGCTGCGATTGCAGCGGCAGGGCTGTGCCTGTGGTGGATGACCGGGCGTGGAGATGATGTCGCATTGTTTGGTTCCAAACCGCAAGACCGTCAGAGCGTGAAGACGGGCCCGGCCTGGAGAGCACAGCGTAGCGGACTGGGGCAGGGGAGACAGATCGAGGATCGATTCGCTGCACTAGAGATTTTGGATCAGCGGGAGACGGTGATGAAAACGGAGGCGGGCACATCACACGTGCGCCGGGTGCGCCTCGTGCGGGATGGGTCCCTCAAATATACGCTCGTGCGCGTGGAGGACGAAATCGTGCGCACTGTTCAGGGTGACAAACTAGTGCGCCAAAATGCGATGGTTGGTGATCACGTCATGGTGAAGCTGAGGAACCCGAGGATGACCGAGGTGGAAATGCTTGACATGCTTGGTGACGGAGCTGCGTCCGTGCGAAAGCGGATGCCTGCATCGGGGCTATGGCTGGTGGCCTTCAGTGATCCAAAGTCTGACACGGTGCCGCGTGCTGTCTCGCGCCTGTCGAAGCTCAAAGATCACATCCTCGTGGTGGAGCCTGACCCTATCATGACTGCTCAGGTGACGCCGAATGACGTGTCGTTCTCCACGCTATGGGGCATGCACAATACTGGTCAGTCTGGTGGCACCACGGATGCAGACATTGATGCACCCGAAGCTTGGGATTTGAGCACAGGAAGCCACAGTGTGATCGTGGCGGTGATTGACACGGGCATTGATCAAAACCACCCAGATCTCATTGGGAATCTGTGGACGAATCCAGGCGAGATCGCCGACAATGGCATCGACGATGACAATAATGGCTATGTCGATGATACTCGCGGCTGGGACTGGGTGAACTCGGATAACAATCCCAATGACGACAACGGCCACGGAACGCATTGCGCAGGAACCATCGGAGGTTCTGGGAACAACGGGACAGGCGTGAGCGGAGTATGCTGGGAGGTGTCGCTCCTCGGACTGAAGTTTCTGAACTCAGCGGGCATTGGTTATGAGTCCGATGCCGCAGAATGCACAGCCTACGCTACCGACCTCGGTGTCTCTCTGACTTCGAATTCCTACACGGGCACGAGCTACACTCAGTCCATGAAGGATGCGATTGATGAGGCTCATGCCGCAGGTATCCTCTTTGTGGCAGCGGCGGGCAACAACGCCTCGAACATCGACCTTTTCCCCGAGTATCCGGCGGCTTACGACAGTCCGAACATCCTCTCTGTGGCTGCCACGACGCGGACAGATGGGATGGCCTCGTTCTCTAACTTTGGTCTGACATCCGTGGATCTAGCTGCACCTGGAAGTGAGATTTACAGCACGATTCATAATGGTGGTTACGGCCTAAAAAATGGCACTTCCATGGCTGCACCACACGTGGCTGGAGCCTGCGCTTTGCTCAAAAGTTACAAGGCCGGGCTTAGCCATCTGCAAGTGCGGGAGATGATCCTCAACACGGTGAATCCGCTGCCAGCCATGACTGGCAAGACCGTCACCGGTGGACGACTGAATCTCTACAATGCCATGCTCGCCAGTGATGACATACTGGCGACACCTACCGGTGTTCTGAATGTCAGCGGGCCGATTGGTGGTCCTTTCACCCCTACTTCTCAAACCGTAACGCTGACGAACTACGGCGCATCACCACGACCTTGGACGGCTGACGTGACTGGCTCATGGATTGCTTTTTCACCTGCCAGTGGAGCTCTCGTGGCAGGTGAGAGCACCCAGATCACGGTCACTGTTAATGCCAACGCAAATCAACTGCTCGCGACGACACACGCCGGCATCGTGACGATCATCAGCACCTCTACTGGCCGCGTTCAGACTCGGACGATCTCGCTGGAAGTCAGTGCCGCACCTATCTTCAGCACAAACTTGGAAAGTGATCCTGGCTGGGTACGCACAGGAGAATGGGCTTATGGAACGCCTCTCGGCCAGGGAGCCCTGAGCTTTGGCAACCCTGATCCAGTCGCAGGAGCAACAGGCACAAAGGTCTTCGGCATCAATCTTGCCGGCGATTATGCCGTGAGTAGCAGCACGCCTCAGTATCTCACCGCAGGCCCGTTTAGCCTGAGTGGATTGCACGGCACCAAGCTGCGCTATCAACGCTGGCTGAATGCCGATTACCAGCCCTGGGTGACTACGAGCGTGGAGGTTTCCACCGATGGCTCCAACTGGGACATGGTCTGGCAGAACGACATCAATACGCCGCGTGATGAAGAGTGGACTTTCGTGGAGCATGATCTCGCGTCGCTAGCTGATGGTCATAGTCAGGTCTTTGTGCGCTGGGGACACACGGTGACAACGCCAGATGCCTATCCTCAGTCGGGTTGGAATCTGGATGACATTGAACTTCACGCCGTGCCTGACAAACAGTTGCGCTTGATTCTTCCCAACGCGCTCACGGAAGGTGGAGTCACAGGCACCGCAAGAGTGATGGTGGCTCCTGCACCTAATGGCGATCTGGTGATCGCGCTTGCCTCGAACAGGCCAGGGGAAGAGATCACCTTCCCTTCAACGGTGACGATTCTTTCCGGTCAGACCGAGGCCACCTTTAGCGTGACGCCGATGAACGATACGCGCATCGATGGCACGCAGAGTGTGATTGTGACCGCCACTGCCGCCACCTGGCCAAGCTCCAGCACTACGATTCGGGTTAATGACAATGAAGCCATGACGCTCACGCTCAGTCTTCCCGCCAATGTGCTCGAAGGTTCGCCTGCCATCTCAAATCAAGCGCGGGTGAGCATTCCGAACGCTGCCGTGGTGCCTGTTGAGGTGGCGCTGAGTTCCAATGATACGGGTGAGGTAGATGTGCCTGCCATGGTGGTCATTAACCAAGGGCAGACGCAGGCATTTTTCACGCTCACCATGCCGGAGGACGATTTGATTGATGGCACACAAAACGTGTCCATCGCCGCCAGTGTCACCAACTGGCCTCTGGCCAATGCACCGCTTCAAGTGTTTGACAATGAAGCCACTCAGCTCGCGGTTTCGCTGACCTCGCCGACCTTGGAAAGTGCTGGAGTCGTCGCCGCTGGTGGTGTGGTGAGTGTGGCTGGAAGGCTGGTGAATGCGCTAACGGTAACGCTAATTTCCAATGACCCCTCGGAATTGATCGTGCCAGTGAGTGTGCAGATCCCAGCAGGTGCGAGCGAGTCCGTCTTTGATATGAATCTAGTGGATGATGCACTACCGGATGGCGATCAAAGTGTGACCGTAACGGCCACGGCGGCTGGTTTTGCCACGGGCTCGGGCATCATGATTGTGAGTGATGATGAGCAGCCTGCTCTGCCGGTGAACCCATCTCCAGCTCACCTCAATTCGCCCACTCATCCCGAGACTGACTTGGCATGGAGTTACGATAGCGTAAGCGGTGGTGTACCGGAAAGCTATGATGTCTTGTTTGGCACACTACCTGTGCCTGCAGAACTCGTGGGCAATGTGGAATCTGCGGTGCTGACTTTACCGAGACTGGAGCCGGGAGTGACCTATTATTGGCGTGTCATCGCACGTCGGGGTGGACAGATTCGCGCTGGGCCGGTGTGGAGCTTCACGGTGCCACCCGTGATACGGTGCATCACTTCGGCTGGTCGGATGTGCCTGCCGCTGCCGCGCGTGGCAGTGCCTTCACGTGCCGCGTCACGGCTTATGATGAGTGGGACAATGAAATCGTCGGATTCACGGGGCCGTTGATGCTTTCCGCCCATGCCCAGGCTGATCCAACTACAACGGGCACCGGCACCTACACGTGGTTTTATCCACTTGCCGCCTACTATCACGATGCGCGGATGCAGAGCATCTACACGCCTGTGGAGATCGGTTCTGCGGGGCGTCTGACTTCGCTTGCGCTTGATATTGCGAAGCTGCCGGGACAGCTTCTGAAGGACTTCACCATTCGTCTGAAGCACACAAGCCGTGCGAGCTATCCCTTCAATGAACGTACCTGGGAAAGCGATGGTTGGGTCACCGTTTTCAGCGGCAATGTCACGCTTTCATCCCTCGGTTGGAACTCGGTCAACTTCACCACACCCTTCGATTACGACGGTTCTATGAACCTAATGGTCGATGTCAGCTTCAACAACAACGACTACTCGAGTGACGGCACTGTGCGCAGCACCATCACCACGTTGAACCGTACGCTGAGTTTCCGTACGGACAGCGCCTATGGCGACCCTTTGACCTGGGCAGCAGCGCTGCCGCAGGGAGCATCCTCCAACACTCTGCCGAATCTCCGCTTTGGCCGCGCTGAGACTGAGCTGGCGATGACTCCCGGAACGAGTGGAAGCTTTGTTCATGGCTCGTGGAGTGGAAATGTCACGATACGGAACGCAGCGGAAGATGCCTGGCTCAAGGCCGTGCTTCCGGCGAACTCGGCGATCACGGGGTTTTCATCACGGATCGACGTCGTGGCGGTGAATGACCTTGTGCTCGCTACAGAGCCGCTATTTACCGGCGGCAGCAGCAATACAGTTTCATGGGCGGCGCTTGGTAGTGGCTATGAGTATGAGGTGCAGCGCGCCACCGTCAGCAATTTCAGTGATGCCGCCTCCACGGGCTTCATCACCGCTGTTCAG
>JBILPY010000159.1:0-8230 GCA_044373575.1 Prosthecobacter sp.
CGGTCTTCTTGTCCTTCGCGGTGTCGGGATGGTAGTGGCGCGCGAGTTTGCGGAAGGCTTTTTTGATCTCGTCAGCACTGGCATCTCGGGAGACACCGAGCGTGGCATAGTAGTCTTTGAACTGGGCGGGCATGGTTGGCGGAAGGTGAGCGGGACCAATGATGCTGTCACTGCGATTCTCATCTCAGGCGGCAGATGGCGCAACATCGGCTCCATGTCGCGCAAGTGGCGGCAAGACTTGCCGGCCGTGATCCGACTTAATGGCAAATATCGGATATTAACCAGCCATGTCCTTTGATCCCATCCGCAAAGAATTGAAAGCGATGCGCGTCACGCCGCATCTCGTGGACTTTGATCAAATGCGGGCCGCGCACTCGTGGGAGGCTGTGCGGGCGGAACTACAGGGTCTCCCGGGCGACGGGTTGAATCTCGCGCATGAAGCAGTGGATCGTCATGCGGATGGCGCTCGGGCTCGGCATCTGGCACTGCGCTGGCTAGGTAAGGACGGTAGCGTGCGCGACCTTACTTACGCGGACATGGCGCGTGGCTCGGCGCGGTTTGCCAATGTGCTGCGCACACTCGGCGTGGCAAAGGCTGAGCGAGTCTTTGCTCTCATGGGTCGTGTGCCGGAGCTGTATTTTGCGGCGTTGGGCACGCTGAAAAATGTCAGCGTATTCTGTCCGCTTTTTTCGCAGTTCGGTCCGGAGCCGGTGTGGCAGCGGCTGAGCCGGGGCGATGCGAAGGTGCTCGTGACCACGCAGGCCTTGTATGAGAAAAAAGTGGCCGCTCTGCGTGAGCGGTTGCCTGCGCTGCAATACATCCTGCTGGCGGACGCGGCGGAGGATCTCGATAGCTGCGTGCTCTCGTTGCCCAAGCGGATGGCTGCCGCGAGCGATGCGTTTGTGATTCCGCCGACGTCTCCGGAGGATATGGCGCTGCTGCATTTCACCAGCGGGACCACCGGGATGCCCAAAGGCGCGGTGCATGTGCATCAGGCGGCGCTCACACACTTTGCCACGGGCAAGTATGTGCTCGATCTGCATCCCGAGGACATTTTTTGGTGCACGGCCGATCCGGGCTGGGTCACGGGCACCTCGTATGGCATCTTCGCGCCGTTTTTGCATGGCGTGACGAATCTCGTCGATGAGGCGGACTTCGATGCGGAGCGCTGGTATCACATCCTGGCGGAGCAAAAGGTCACGGTATGGTACACTGCGCCCACGGCCATCCGCCGTCTCATGCGCATTTCGGGCGAGCCGCGCACGCAGCATGATCTCAGCGCTCTGCGTGTGATTCACAGCGTTGGCGAGCCTTTGAACCCCGAGGCAGTTGTTTGGGGCCAGCTTGCTCTTGGTTTGCCGATCCACGACAACTGGTGGCAAACGGAAACCGGCGGCATCATGATCGCGAATTACGCCGCGCTCGACATCCGGCCCGGCTCGATGGGCAAGCCGCTACCGGGCATTGATGCAGCCATCGTGAAGCGCGGCGAGCATGGGATTGAAGTCATCACGCAGGCCGATGTGGAAGGCGAACTCGCACTCAAGCCTGGTTGGCCGTCGATGTTCCGCGCCTACCTGCACGACGAGGCGCGCTATGCGAAGTGCTTCGTGGATGGATGGTATCTCAGCGGTGATCTGGCGAAGCGTGATGCGGATGGCTACTTTTGGTTCGTGGGTCGTGCCGATGACATCATCAAGACCTCCGGGCACATGGTGGGGCCGTTCGAAGTCGAAAGCGCACTCATGGAGCATCCAGCGGTCGCCGAAGCGGGTGTGATCGGCAAACCCGACACTCTAATCGGCGAGCTCGTGAAGGCCTTTGTTGTAGTCAAACCGGGACACAGCGCCACGGACGAGCTGCGCATGGAATTGATCGGCTTTGCCCGCAAGCGGCTCGGCCCTGCCGTTGCACCGAAAGAGATCGCCTTCATCGAAAGCCTGCCGAAAACGCGCAGCGGTAAAATCATGCGCCGTCTGCTCAAAGCGCGCGAACTGGGCCTGCCGGAAGGCGATTTGTCCACCTTGGAGAACGACTAACATGAGCACTCCCCTGCCAGATCAAAATCAAGCCCGCCACCTGCTGTGGCAGATGGTGCGCATCCGGCGTTTCGAGGAAAAATGCGTCGAGATGTACAGTGCGCAGAAGATTCGCGGCTTCATGCATCTCTACATCGGCGAGGAGGCGGTGGCGACGGGTATCATCGATCAGATGCTGCCGGAGGACGCCATCGTGGCAACGTATCGCGAGCATGGTCAGGCGCTGGTCCGCGGCATGAGCGCGGGCTCGATCATGGCGGAGATGTATGGCAAGCAGGAGGGTTGCGCGCGGGGTCGCGGCGGCTCGATGCATCTGTTTGATTCCAAGACGCGCTTCTGCGGCGGCAATGCGATTGTCGGCGGCGGACTGCCGCTGGCCATCGGTCTGGCGCTGGCGGATAAAATGCAAAATCGCAAGGGCGTCACGGCCTGTTTCTTCGGTGAGGGCGCGGTGGCGGAGGGAGAGTTTCACGAATCGTTGAACCTCGCAGCGCTGTGGAAACTGCCGGTGCTATTTGTGTGCGAGAACAACCTTTACGCCATGGGCACCGCGCTGCGCTACACGGAATCAAAGATGGAGATCGCCAGCAAAGGTGATGCTTACGGCGTGGCCAACGCGGTCGTGGATGGCATGGACCTGCTCGCCGTCCGCGAGGCCGCCGCGAAAGCCATCGCGACGACGCGTGAAGGTCAGCCTTTCCTGATCGAGTGCCGCACCTACCGCTTCCGCGCGCATTCGATGTTTGATGCCGAATTGTATCGCTCGAAAGAGGAAGTCACCGAGTGGAAGATGCGCGATCCGATCACGCTGTTCTTTGACGCGATGAAAGCGGCGAAGGTGCTCACCGAGGCCGATTTGACCGCCGTGGAGGCCGAGGTGGCAAAGGAAGTCGATGACTCCGTCGCGTTTGCCGAAGCGGGCACCTGGGAGCCGGTGGAGGAGCTCACACGCTTTGTTTATTCGGAGGTGAAAGCATCATGAGCATGACCGAGCCCACCAAAAAGATGACGTATCGCGATGCAGTGCGCGAAGGTATCCGTTCGGCTCTAAAGAGCGATCCTCGTGTATACATGATGGGCGAGGACGTGGGGCATTACGGCGGCTGTTTTGCCGTGAGCCGCGGTTTGTTGGCCGAATTTGGCGAAGAGCGCATTCGCGACACACCGCTGGCGGAGTCGGCCTTTGTCGGCGCGGGCATCGGCTCGGCGCTCGGCGGCATGAGGCCGATTGTCGAGATCATGACCTGCAATTTCAGCCTGCTAGCGCTGGATCAGATCATGAACACGGCCGCGACGTTGCTGCACATGTCCGGCGGGCAGTTCAACGTGCCCATCGTCATCCGCATGGCCACAGGAGGCGGCAAGCAACTCGCGGCGCAGCATTCGCATAGCCTCGAGGGCTGGTATGCGCACATCCCAGGACTGAAGGTGCTGACACCGGCCACGCTCGAAGATGGCTACGGCATGCTGGCCTCCGCGCTGGCCGACCCTGATCCAGTACTCATCTTTGAAAATCAGACGCTCTACATCATGGAGGGCGAACTGCCCGCTGATGCTGGCCCGGTGGACATTTCGAGTGCCAAAGTGCGCCGCGACGGCAAGGATGTTTCCATTCTGACCTACGGCGCAAGTTTGCACAAATCCCTCGAAGCTGCAGCGAAGCTCGCCGAGCAGGGTGTGAGCGTCGAGGTCGTGGATCTGCGCGTTCTCCGACCGCTGGATGACGCGACGATCCTGCGCAGCGTGGCTAAGACCCATCGCGTGCTCATCGTGGACGAAGGTTGGCGCAGCGGCGGCATTTCCGCTGAGATCGCCGCACGCATCCAGGAACAGGCTTTTTATGAGCTCGACCGCCCGGTGGCGCGCCTGTGTGCCGCCGAGGTGCCCATTCCTTATGCAAAGCATCTGGAGCAGGCAGCGCTGCCTCAGGTGGAGTCGATCATCGCCGCCGTGCAAAACCTCGTTCGTTCCCATGGCTGATTTCGTCATGCCAAGCCTCGGCGCGGACATGGAGTCCGCCACGCTCGTGAAATGGCACGTCAAACCTGGCGATGCCGTGAAACGCAGTCAGATCATCGCTGAAGTCGATACCGACAAGGGCATCATCGACATCGAATGCTTTCAAACCGGCGTGATTGAGCGCCTTGTCATCGAACCCGGCGCCAAAATTCCCGTGGGTGCATTGCTGGCGGTGATCTCAGGTAGTGAGGCCCCTGCAGCGGCCCCGACGCCTGTTCCGGTGCCTGTGGTGATCACGGAGGTGCCGCATGTTCACGCCTCGCCGCTCGCCAAAAAGATCGCCGCAGAGCTTGGGGTGGATTTGAACCAACTCCTCGGCCACGGCACTGGTCCGGGCGGCTTGATTGATCGTGAGGATGTCGAAAACGCCGCAAAAACGAGCGTGACGCCTTCCGCGCGCGTGCGCATCTCGCCGCTCGCACGTCGGCGCGCGGAGGAGTTGCATGTCGATGTCTCGCATTTGCAGGGCAGCGGTCCTGGTGGCGCTATCGAGGCTGCGGATGTCGAGCGAGCTGCCACGCCGGCAAAGCCGGGTGAATCGATGCGCCGAGCCATCGCCGCCGCGATGGCGAAGTCGAAACGTGAAATTCCGCACTACTACCTGCAAACGCACATCGACATGAGCACCACGCTTGCATGGCTGCAGGCGGAGAACGCGAAACGCGGTATCAAGGACCGGCTTTTGCCCGTGGTGCCGCTGTTGCAGGCCCTCGCCAAAGCGCTGCGCGATGTGCCGCAGCTCAATGGATTCTGGATCGATGGCCAGCATCGCGTTTCGGAGAGCATACACCTGGGTTTTGCCATTTCGATGAAGGGCGGCGGCCTCGTCGCGCCCGCGCTTCATGATGTGGATAAGAAATCCTGCGACGAACTCATGGCCGACCTGCGCGATTTGATCCCCCGCGCCCGCAGCGGACGTTTGCGCAGTTCTGAGATGACCGATGCCACGATCACGATCACCAGTCTCGGGGATCTCGGTGTGGAGAGCGTGTTTGGCGTCATCTATCCACCGCAGGTCGCCATCGTCGGCCTCGGCAAGATTTTGGAGCAGCCCTGGGCCAAGGACGGCATGCTCGGCGTGCATCCGGTGATGAACGCCACCCTTGCCGCCGACCACCGGGCCACCGACGGTCATCTCGGCGCGCAATTCCTCGAAGCACTCAACCGCCACCTGCAAACGCCCGACCAGCCATGAGCGAAGCCGACCTCAAAGCCATCCTCCTCGACGGATTGCGCAAAATCGCCCCCGAGGCCGATCCCACCACATTGTGTGGCGATCAAAACATTCGCGAGACACTCGACATCGACTCCTTCGACTTTCTCAGCTTCCTCATCGCCCTGCATGACAAGCTCGGCGTGGAAATCCCCGAGGCCGACTATGGCAAGCTGAACACCCTAGATGCCATGTTGCGATACCTGGGGGCCAAAGTGTGACCCCATCGCAATATCTGAACGAGCATTCACAATCCAAAAGTAGGAAGCAGGTCTCCGTTTGGCTACTATATCGGTATGAAAGCCAAACCCAGCACCGTCTCGGCCGCGAAAAAGAAAAAGGACGCTACCAGTGGCGTGACCGCCATTTTGAAAACGCCAAAGAAGCCCGTTTCCGAGGCGATTCACACCACGGAGAAGCCAGGCGCACGCGGCACACACACCGCTGCCAGCCGCAGCGAAATCCGGGAAACCACCCACCGCGTCATGGGCTCACGCCAGTCGCAGCGCCCGGTGGAGCGCTCCGGCCAGCCTCGCCAGAAACGCGGTTGATGAACTCAAGGTCACACTTCTGACCTTCACCCGGTCGGAGCACTTGCAAACGCTGCCTCCAACACGGGCACGACTTGCTTCTTGCGTGACATACAGCCTTCGAGAAACGCTCCTTCATCGCTAATTGCGCAATTAAACGTCCGCTCCACCAAGTTGAGGTTTTCACCGACCGCCCAGAGATAGCTGCCTTTGCGCGTGATGTCGGTGCCGATGAGGGTCACGAGATGCAGATTCTGCTCGTTTTTGATCTGCTGCATGGTTTTCAGCAACTCCGCGTGCCTCGCCGCGAGTGGTTTTGCATCCGGCACTTCGACTTGGCCGATGCCGACGCGGTGGCCGGAGAAGTTGAAGGTCTTGAAGTCGGCCTCGATCAAGTCACGTGCTGAGCGCGTGGCGATGTCACCACGCGCGGCCATCAGCTCCGCTCCAAACTCGGCCACATCCACAACTGCCAGCGCTGCGAGCCGCGGGGCCATGCGGCGGTCTTTTCCTGAGGTGGTGGGAGAGGCGAGCACGAGCGTGTCGGACAGAATCGCCGCCAGCAGCGCCCCGGCGATGGGCGGCGGAGGCTCAATGTCGTGCAGGAAGAACTGCTCTGCGATCAATGTGGCCGTGGCACCAACCGGTTCGCAGTGAAACGTGATCGGACTCGGGATTTGCAGATCGCCGATGCGGTGATGCTCCCACACCTCCAGTACGGTGCTGTGGCGGATGTCATCGAGTGCCTGAGCGACCTCGTTATGATCCACCAGAATCAGCCGCTGCCCCGTGGCGCTCGTCAGTAGATCTGGCTCTGGCAAAGAAAATCGCTCCAGCACATGGCGCGTCTCGCTATTCAGGTTTCCCGCTCGCGCTGGGCGCATCTCGGTGTCGCCCAGCACGTTGCGCAGATAGGCGTAACCGATTGCCGAGCAGATCGAGTCGGTGTCGGGGTTCTTGTGACCAATGACGTGGATGGGCTCTTCCATAAACAAGTGGGATTATCTAGATCAGGGCCAGAATAGGAGAATCGCTGTCCCGCCGACCACCGCAACGCCCAAGCCAGTGAGCGCTGGCTTGATGAAAGCCCGCGCTCCGAGCACGGCGACGAGGATGCCTTTGAAGACGATGTTTGCCAGTCCTCCGACGAGGATCATGCGCCAGGCGGTGTCGGTTTCGAGATGGGCTGTGCTGACCAATCGTGAGGTCGAGAGCGTGATGGCATCCATGTCGGTCAGGCCGGAGATCGCGGCGGCGATGTAGAGGCCGGAGTCGCCGAAGTGCTCGCGTGCAGCAGCGACGACGATCAAAACGACGGCGTAAAGCAGTCCAAAGAGCACAGCGCTTTTGAGTTCAGAGGGTGGGGACTCATCGGCGGTGTGTTTGCCTGACTTTTCTGAGATGCGATGCGTGATGGCGGCGACGAGTCCGAACCAAAACATCATCGCCAGCAGCGGTGGCAGCATCTCTTTCAGATGAGCAGGCGCTGCGATGGCGACCTCGACCAAAACGCGGACGAAGACGATGGCAGAGGCGATGAGCGAGATGGCAGCAAGGCAGATCCCGCAGGCTCCCTGATCGTGACTGCGTCTGGCAAGGCTGGCCGTGGTGGCGGTGCTGGAGATGAGGCCGCCGAGGATGCCTGCGAGTGCCGCGCCCTTCGTGCCGCCGAGAAATTTACCCGCGAGATAGGCGGCGAGGCTGATGCCGACGATGAGCACCACCATGAGCCAGATCGAAAAGGGATTCAGCACGCCGAGATAGCCCATTTCACGATTGGGCAAGGCGGGAAGGATCACGAGCCCGGCGAGCACGAGTCGGGCGATTTCACGCAGATCATCTTCACCGATGCGGCGGACCATGTTGTGCAGTGGTTTCTTGCTTTGCAGCAGCACCATGACACTGCCGGCGATGATCACGGCGAGCAGTCGCTGGCCTGAAACGGTGATGATGCCGGTGGCAAACATGACGAGCAGTGCCATCTCCGTCGTGAGGCCGGAGTCGGGCTCTTTGTGCTTCAGCTCTGCCAGATGGCCGAGCACCACGAGACTCGCGAAAGCCACCAGCGCAGCGGCGATGACCCAGCCCCCGTAGATGATTCCGAGCAGCCCACTCAGCGCCCCAAAAACGCCGACGAGCGCAAAGGTGCGGATACCCGCGACGCGGTTCTGCTCCCACTCACGTTGCAGCCCGACGAGCAACCCGAGGCCGAGGGCGGTGCCGAAGGATTGCAGGAGTTCGCTGGTTTCAGGAAGGGCGGTTGGCATGGCGGCAATGTGACAAGTGCGGTGACATTGCACAAGACTGGTCTGCATCTGGATTGGCGTGACACTTGCGGCAGCAATGGATTCAGCCGAGAAGACCCCGTGCCCGATCCTGCCCCAACTCAGAAACCACGCCGCCGCTTTTGGCGGTGGGTGAAGCGTCTG
>JBILPY010000160.1:0-8197 GCA_044373575.1 Prosthecobacter sp.
GTGCCCCGACCTTCACCAGCGGCACGAGTTCTGCCATCAGCGTGATGGATGATGACGTGCATCACTTCACCATTTCCACCGTGGCGAGCCCACAGGTCCGAAATGCGGCCTTCAACGTCACTTTCACCGCCAAGGACATCAACAACGTCACCATCACTGGTTACAACGGCACCCCAGCCCTTTCTGCTGTGGATGGCACCCTGCCGCTGGCAATCACGCCTGCCACCCTGACTGGATTCAGCAGTGGTGTGAAAACCCAAAGCGTGGTCGTGGGAGGCTTCGCCAGCAGTGCCGTCCTCACCCTCACTGATCCTCTCACCAGCGGCGCAGGCAGCAGCAACGCGTTTGCCGTGGGTGCCGGCCCGCATAGCCGTTTTGCCTGGAGCACGATTCCCTCGCCACAAACCACGGGTGAGCCTTTCTCAACCACCCTCACTGCTCAAGATGCCCAGGGCAACACGGTGACGGGCTTTTCCGGTCCCGCATCCATCCAGGGTCTGAGCCATACGACTGAGACCGTGATCGGTTCGGGCACCTCCGCTTCCACCAAACCACTGGACACCAGCTATGATGGTGCCCGCTCCCAACTCATCTTCCTGCCTGGAGAAATTGGCGGTGCCAAACTGCTCAAGGGAATCTCACTCAACATCACAGCGGCTCCAGGAATGCCTTTGGCACGTTTTGCCATTCGCCTCAAACACACAGCCACGAGCTCTTATCCCTCAAGCATTTCTTTCGACAACACAGCGCTCAACACGGTCTATTCAACTGCCTCACAAATCATTGCCGCTACTGGCTGGACGACCTTCGACTTTGACTCGCCGTTTGCGTACAACGGCACCCAAAATCTACTGGTGGACATCGTCTTCGATAACGCCTCCACCGCAGTCGCAGGATTGTGTCAATCCTCGACGGTCTCGCCTTCCCGTCACCTCTATGCAGCAAACCTTCGAGCCTGGGGCTATAGCGATCCCCATTCCTGGGTTTATGCCAACAACTTCACCTCCACCCTGATGCCCAACGTTAAACTGCTGAGTGGCACCACAGTGGCGGTTGCTCCTGCCGCGACGGGCACGTTCACCAATGGCGTTTGGGTTGGCAATGTGACCGTGACCGACAGTTACGCTGGCCTGCGCCTGCGTGCCAGCAGCGGTGCCATAGCTGGAAACTCGAATGCCTTTGATGTGATGCGTCCGCCGATCGTGCTCACCATGGATTTGCCCGCCACAGCCCTGGAAAGCAGCGGCACCTTCACGGGAAGCATCACCGCCAATCAATTCCTTTACAGCCCTCAAAACGTGTTGATCACCTGCAGTGATCCGGGCGTCATCCCGCCCCAGACGCCCATCTTCATGAACACAGGGACAAACACGGCTAACTTCATCTGCACCCTAACCGATGACGCCCTGAAAAACGGCGCACGGAATGTGACTCTGACGGCAGAGATCACTGGCGTGCCCACCGCCACGACCACTGACACGATCCAGATTCTCGATGACGAGTTGCACGACTTCCTCATCGCTCCGGTGGCGAGTCCGCAGGTGCGTGGCGCACCCTTCGTCGTCACCCTCAATGCACGCAGCATCAGCGGAGAGGTCATTCCCAACTTCACAGGCTCTGTCACACTCAGCGGCAGTGCGGGTGCTGGATCACTCTTCACTCCAAAAGTCCTCAATGTATCCGCAGGCAGCGCCACCACCTCGGTGAGCATCGCCAGTGCGGTCACGGGAGCACAGCTCACTGCCACCGGCACCACCTCCAGCGGCACCAGCAATCTTTTTGACGTGGCCTCCGCTGGGTCCCCCGCACGACTTGTCTGGGGTTCGTTGGCATCGCTTCGACTAGAGGATGAACCTTTCACCACCAGCCTGAGCTTGCGTGATGCCTTCGACAATCCGGTCACTAACTGGTCCGGCCCGGTGGATCTGGCGGTAGAGTCTGTGCGTCCGCAGGGCACGGCGACATTATTGCTCAGCATACCGATCATCACTCAATTGCAGAGATGCCGAAGCCAGCAGATCCTCACCGCAGCAGAGCTGGGTGGGGCAGGCAGGATCACTTCTCTCACCCTGCGCATCGGTCAGGCAGGTGCCGCTTCACTGCTCCAGCGCCTGACGCTGCGCCTGAAACACACCACGGCTTCCAGTTTCCCGACTACAGGAGCCACCTGGGACAATGTGGGTTTCACCACCGTCTATCAGGCGGACACCACACTGGAGGGATCAGGCTCAGTCACCTTCCGCTTCACCACACCCTTTGACTATGATGGCACCAGCGCCCTGATGATCGACTACAGCTTCCTGTCCTCCAGCACGGCGGGCATCGGCGGGGCGCAGTTCTTTGGGCGTGTGCTGAGCGGTGCGCCGCGCCTCCTCATGATGGGATTCATTTCTCAGACGAGCATTGATCCGCTCGATTGGGATTCAGGGAACTCCAGTGTGGCTGCGTACACCGCCCAGCCGGATGTCGAGCTGGGTTTTGAGACCGCCGTCACCAGCATCACCCCTTCACAGATCACCGTCACAAACGGTGTCTGGAGTGGCAGTCTCGCCCTGGCAGGGTCTGGCCGATCTCTCCGGTTGCGTGCCACCACGCCAGCGCTCGCAGCCCGCAGTTTCTCCAACAGCTTCGAGCTCTTCCATGCACCGGTGCTCGATCCCGAACCCGCCTACACCCAGGGTCTGAACAACGTCCTCACCTGGCCTGCGGCAGCCGATGGAACAGGTTTCCACTACGATATCCAACGCTCCACAAAGTCTGACTTCAGCGAAAATGTCTCAGGCGACACGACATCAGCCAACTCTTGGACAACCACCGATCTCACAGAAGGGCAGACCTACTACTATCGCATGAGGATCAGGCTCCTCGGTCAGACTTCCGTCTGGTCGCCCACCGTTTTCTCCACTCAGGATGCCTCACCGCCACTCGTGACCGCTCCAGTCGCCATCACGCATGGCAGCACCGGTGCCATCTCAGGCACCGTGTGGGATTTGTCACACCTCTACACGATCACTGTCGGCAGCACGCACATCGCGCCCGACGGTTATGGTCGCTGGTCTCACCTTGTCACCGGCCTCACGCCGGGGGCGAACACCTTTGATGTCACCTTCATCGACAACGCCGAGCCGCCGAACAGCATCACCGTCCCTGTCACCATCGTGCGGACCAGTGGTGACGGTCACACACCACCCAGCTTCCACACACCCCCACAGAGCACCTGGGGCATCATCGGTCGTGAGGTGCGCATCCGCCCCATCGTGCTCGGCTCACGTCCGCTGGACTTCATTTGGAAAAAAGACAGCAAGCTGATGCCCGTCGCCACCTCTGCGGAACTGGTACTTCCGGCGGTGAAGACTGCCGATGCCGGACGTTACCGCCTTGAAGTCCAGGCTCCAGGCTCCACCACGCCGCCTGTGGCATCAGATTTTGACCTCCTCCTGCACACCGCCCTGCCTGCACGCCTGCACGTGAAGCAAAACGGCAGCGCCAAGCTCTCCACCACCGTCACCCTGCCTAAAGGTGTGCCAACGCCCACCTATCGCTGGATAAAACCGAATGGCAGCACTGCGGCGAACGAAAATTATGGAGGAACGAACATCACCGGAGCAGTGACCAGCACGCTTGCCTTTGCCAATGCTACACCCGCCATCTCAGGTCGGTGGCTTCTGCAGATCGCCTCCGGCAGTGTGACCACGGAGCAGTCTGTCGAGGTCGTCGTGCAGGGGCAGGTCCCGGTCATCACGCCGCCCGCCTCTCCGATGGAGGTGTGGGTCAGTCAGCTCATCGATCTCACCCTCAGCACCACCGGACTGCCCACCGGCTTCACCGCCACCGGTGTGCCTGCCGGACTCACTTTTGATAAAACTACCGGACGTCTCAGCGGACGACTCACCACAGCCAGCAAGATCGACACGAAAACCGGACAGCCCATCCCCAGTGTGATCAAATTAACTGCCACCAATACCTGGGGCACCAGCGCACCGGTGGAGCTACGTCTCATCATCAGCGATCACTTCGGCACGCTGGAGGGCGGCTGGTCCGGCCTCATCGCACGCGATTCGCAGACGAACTTTAATCTTGGCGGCATCCTGGAGATGACCGTGGCGAAGACCGGCATCGCCACAGGCAGTGTCATACTCGCAGGTCAGAAGCACAGCTTTGTCACTCCGCTGGAGCCTGCTGAAAGCATGGTCGT
The DNA here is from genome assembly GCA_044373575.1 of Prosthecobacter sp. Taxonomy (GTDB): domain Bacteria; phylum Verrucomicrobiota; class Verrucomicrobiia; order Verrucomicrobiales; family Verrucomicrobiaceae; genus Prosthecobacter. Next base: position 4,196 of record JBILPY010000160.1, read on the forward strand.
GCTTGGTCAGAAGAGCGCTCGTATCACCTTCAAACTTCCCCGCACAAAGCCCGTTAAGCTCGGTGACCTAACCGTGAGTATCCTCCTGGATTCCTCCAACAGTTCCGCCACACTGCTGGACGCTGAGTTTCTCATCCCGAGCAGTCTCCGCTACTATGGCGATGGCATCTCGGGCACAGATGGAGATCGGCTCAGCCAGCCTAGAGCCATGGTCCAAGACAGCGAAGGTGTCATCTACATCACCAACGCGTCTGAAACGGGCACTCGGATCAGGACACTTTCTCCCTTCCTGGATGAGCTGCAACGCACGTTCGCCACGCTGCCCGGCACGCTGCCCTTGAGCGCACCTGCCGCACTCCTGCTCATGCCGGACGGCAGCCTGCTCTTCACGGATCCCGCCTCATCCACCCTCAGGCAGCGTTTCCCAGATGGTAGCAGCCTCGTCTGGGCGGGCAATACTGGCAGCTCCGGCCATGCCGATGCCGCCACGCGCCGCGCCGCCCTTTTCCGCAGTCCCACAGGCCTCTGTATGGACCCTGCGGGCAATGTCTATGTCACCGACACCGGCAGCCATGTAATCCGAAAAATCACCCCTTCAGGCATCGTCACCACCTTGGCAGGCAAGGCGAACACACTCGGTCATGCGGATGGCGCAGGTGCCAAGGCGCTCTTCAGGTACCCCGTCAGCATCCTCTATGAGCCGCTGAGCAAGACTCTCCTCGTCGCCGATGTTGAGAACTCTGTCATCCGCCGCGTCACCCTTACCGGCACCGTCACCACCTACATAGGCAGCCCGGGCATCATGGGGGCCGCCGCCGGCATCGCAGGAAACGCCCGACTGAGCCGTCCTACCCACCTTGTCACCGATGGCGCAGGGACCCTCTTTTTCACCGACGACAGCGGCATCTGGCAGGCCACTCCCACCGGAATCGCTGCTAGAATTGGCGAAGCAGTGCTCACCAGCAGCATCAAAGGAGGCCTGCTTTGGAGCGCCGCCGACCGGCAACTCCTGCTCACGGATCCCCACGGCCATACATTGCTCCAGTATCAACTGGCAGTCCCCATCTTGGAAGGGGCACATCAGGCAACTGTCTGCCCTCTCACCCGCACCCCCGCCACGCAAAACATCCCCGCCGGTCTCTTTAACCTCGCCTTCGTCCAGGGAGGCGGGCCAGGGCCGCTAGGTGACAGTTTTGCCGCTTTAAACATCAGTAGCAAAGGCATTGGCAGCTTCACCGGACGTCAGTCAGACGGCCAGACCTGGACCGCCTCCAGCCCGCTGAATCAGGCCCGCGAACTCTTCATCAATCCCCTGCTTAACAAAGGCACCGCATCCGTGCATGGCCGTATCATCTTCGAGCCAGACAGTTCCACCATCTCCATTTCCGAGCAGATCACCTGGATGAAGCTGCCTCAGCCGTTGTCACAGGCAGATCTCACCTATCCAGAAGGTTTCGACCTGCAGCTCGGCGTCCTCGGCAACCTATACACTCCTGGAAACCTCCACCTCCTCTTCGGTCTCAGCAGCAGTCCGGGCAGTCTGGGCTTCATGGCTTCTGAATATGGACTGAGTTCCCTCCTAGACCAGCCGCTCAGCCTCACCGCGCCAAACGCGCTCAAAGTCAGCACCCCGAACTCCGGCGGACTCGTGCTCACCATCAATCCCGCCACCGGCCTCATCACCGGCAAATTCCAAACTGACAGCCCCGCCCGCACCGCCACCATGAACGGCCTTCTGATCAATGAAGGAACCATCGGCTCTGGTCGCGGCCACATCCTGCTACCCGAAAGCACGGACAAAGGCGCACGCATGAACTCAGGCACGTTCATCATCGCTCCGTCAATCCAGTGACTAGCGATGGTTGAGTCTGTCGTCACAAACGTCGACTTCGGAAATCAAGAAGCTCGTCGCCAAGATCCCGAATTTAGGCGGAGGAGGATCAATCCACAAACATGACCTCGTTCGCGGCGAGGAGGGCTTGGGCGTATTGGGACCAGGCGGCGGGGTCGGATTCGCGGCCGGTGAGGAAGCGGCGGGCGGCGTTGAGTTCGCGTTCGGTGGGTGGGCGCTGGAAGAGGCGGGCGTAGGTGAGGGGGAGGCGATTTTCGCCTTGGGACTGGATCCACTTTCCGAGGGTGTCGGCGCGGGTCTGCATGAAGGGGGAGTTTAAAGCGAAGAGGCCTTGGAGCGGGGTGATGGTCTCGGTGCGCCAAGGATTGTGAGCGCCGGGATCGGGGACATCGTGGATGCGGAGCATGGGGTCCATGTCTTGACGGTCGGAGGCACCGTAGAGGGAGCGGCGGAGGTTTTTGGCATCACTGATGGAGGCTGCGGGGCCGCCGGAGCGGAGGTCGAGCTCGCCGGTGGCGGTGAGGACGGCATCGCGCCAGGATTCCCAGTCGAGGCGACGGCGGATCATGCGGGCATATAGTTTGTTGTCGGGGTCGCGGCGCTCGCTCTCGGCGGCGAGGCTGCTTTGCTGCCAGGTGGCGGAGTTCAGGATCTCGCGGTGGAGCCATTTTAAGGACCAGCCGTTTTCGATGAAGCGGCCTGCGAGGTCATCGAGCAGCTCAGGATGGGTGGGGGCTTCGCCGAGGTTGCCGAACTCGCTGGGGGTATCCACGAGGCCACGCCCGAAGTGGTGCTTCCAGACACGGTTGACGATGACGCGGGCGGTGAGCGGGGCGGCGTCTTCGACGATGGCCTGGGCGAGCTCGAGCCTGCCGCTGCCGGTGCCGAACTGGCGCGGGCGGCCACTTTTGGAAGGAAAGGCGGAGAGGAAACGGCGGGGGACGGCATCGCCGATGTCATTGGGGTTGCCGCGCTTCATGAGTTCGAGGTCGCGGGCCATGCCCATTTTGTAGTCGAGCTTGGTGCCTTTTTTGGTGTCGGCTTCGACGACGTAGAGCGCGGCATCGACGACGGCATTGGCCATGGGCATGGCGTAGTGCGGCGTGGAGGTCTTGAGCGCGTCGATCTTGCTTTGGAGCTGCTTCGTTTGTTCGGCGAGGTCCTTGGGCTTTTTCTTTTTCAGCTCGGCGATCTGCTTTTCGATGGCGGCAACTTCGGCGCGGGCTTTTTCCACGGGCTTCCAGAACTGGGTGTCCATGGTGGGTAGCTCGGTCTGCTTCACGGAGGCAAAGACGCCAGCGAGGGCGTAGTAGTCCTGCGCGGTGATGGGGTCGGATTTGTGATCGTGGCAGCGGGCGCAGGCGAGCGTGAGGCCGAGGAAGGTGCGTCCGATGGCATCGACGTGCTCTTCCCATTCATCGGCGACGGTGGTGCGGATGATGTCGGGCGGGAGCTGGAGCTCTTTAAAATAGGTGGGGCTGAGGCCGATGAAGCCCATGGCGACGAAGTCTCGTGGGGCGGCCTCTGGGAGGGAATCGGTGGCGAGTTGGCGGACGACGAAGCGGTCGTAGGGCATGTCGTCATTGAAGGCCTGGACGACCCAGTCGCGGTAGAGATAGGCGAACTTCGTGGAGTCGAGCCAGTCGGGGGTAATGTCGGTGTAGCGGGCGAGGTCGAGCCAATGGCGGGCCCAGCGCTCGCCGTAGTGGGGGGAGGCGAGGAGGGTGGCGATCTGAGATTTGGGGTCGGAAATTTGAGATGGGCTCTGTGGGGGAAGCCCAGTGAGGTCAAAGGCGAGGCGACGGCTGAGAGTGCGGGCATCGGCCTGCGGGGCGGGTTTGAGCCCGGCGGCCTCCATTTTGGCGAGGATGTAGTGGTCGATCCGCGTGCGGGGCCAAGAGGTGTCTTTGACTGCGGGCGGGTCGATTCGGCGAAGCGGGGCAAAGGACCAGGGGATGGGCTTGGGGCCTTCGTCCTTGGCCAAAGCGGGGCTGACGAGGAAGATCAATATGAGGAGCCATTTGAGGCCATGAGAGAAAGTCATGCTTCAACTACACACTGGCACGGCGGCGGCTTTCAGGAGTCTTTGCCACCACTGTGTGCGTTTTGCCGGGTGGACAGTGTCACAGTGGGCACTTAGAATGGCCACT
>JBILPY010000161.1:0-8185 GCA_044373575.1 Prosthecobacter sp.
GGCAAAGAGCAATCTGCCGTCGGCCCGCTGCATGACGCCATGCGTGATCTCGGACGCGATGCGATCTACTTCGACTACGCCAAAGAGAAGGTGGATGCAGCCTACGACCTCGTTGTAAAATCTGGCGATGATCTCAGCCGCGAGTCTTTGCTCAGCAAACTGACTCCCGAGCGCAGAGCCGCCTACGACGCTTTTTTGAAGCAACGTGAGCCTGAAGAGCGCAAGAAACACCCCCAGGTCGCCAACTACGAGAAGCGCCCGGAGCCGCTCACGCTCCAGCTTCCGATGAGTGTGAAGGCCAGCATGGAGCGCACCCAAGTCCCTGCTGATTGTGAATTGAAGCTATTTGCGAGCGAGCCCGACATTGCCAAGCCCATCGCCTTTGCCTGGGATGAGCGCGGGCGCTGCTGGGTCGTGGAGACGCGGGACTATCCGCACGGCATCCAAGAGAACGGCGAAGGTCAGGACAGCATCAAAATCTGCGAAGACACGGATGGTGACGGCAAGGCCGACAAGTTCACCGTGTTTGCCGATAAACTGAATCTTCCCACCGGCATCGTTTTTGCCAACCGCGGCATCATCGTCGCAGCGCCACCGAAGTTCATCCTCCTCAAAGATACCAATGGCGACGACAAAGCCGACGTGCGCGAGACGATCATCGACTGCTGGGGCATCCGCGATACTCATGCGCAGGCCAGCAACCTGCACTACGGCTACGATAATTGGATCTACGGCTGCGTGGGCTATAGCGGCATCGAGGGCTATGTCGGAGGCAAAAAGCACCAGTTCGCCATGGGCACCTATCGCTTCAAAGCCGACGGCAGCGCCATCGAGTTCCTGCACCAGTTCACCAACAACGCCTGGGCGCACAGCTACAACGATGCGGGAGATCAATTTGGCGGTACCGCCAATGGCGCTCCGATCTTTTACGGCGGCATCCCAGCCACCGCTTATCCCGAAGGTTCACGCGGCCAGACTGCCAAGAAAATCAACGTGGTCGATACCTGCCACACCATCACGCCGAACTTCCGCCAGGTCGATGTCTTCGGTGGTTACACTGCGGCCGCAGGATCAAACTTCATCTACAGCGACAATCTGCCGAAGCGTTTTCAAGGCAAAGTCATGATCTGCGAGCCCACGATGAAGGTCGTCGCGCTCGTCGATGTGCAACCCGAAGGTGCTGGCTACAAGGCGCTCGACTTCATGAACATCTACGCCAGCAGCGACGAGTGGAACTCTCCTGTCCATGCCGAAGTCGGCCCAGACGGTGCCGTGTGGGTGGCTGATTTCCAAAATTTCATCATCCAGCACAACCCCACGCCGAGCCTGGAGCGCGGTGGCTTCGTCGCCACGACAGGAGTCGGTGGAGCACATGAAAATGACATCCGCGATCACAGTCGTGGCCGCATCTATCGCATCGTCGCGAAGGGCACGAATCCCACGGCGCAGAGCCCCAAACTCAGCGGCAGCACTGTTTTCACCCGCCTCACCGCTCAGCGTGTACTCGTGGATAACAAGTTTGAAAAAGGTGTCCCTGAACTCATGAAGAAAGTCACCGCGAATGATGGCAACATCGCTGCAGTTCATGCCCTGTGGACCTTGAGCGGACTCGGCAAACTCGACGAAGCCACGCACCAGGCCGCCCTTCTCGCCAAAGATGCCAAACTCCGCCGCAACGCCGTCCGTGCGCTCGGCAGCGATGCCAAGGCGCAATCACTCCTATTCGGCTCTGGCACCTTCAGTGATCCTGATCTGCACACGCGCCTCGCCGCCTTGGTGAAGCTCGCCGATTTCCCCACCACGCCCGAGATTCAGACGCTCGTCAAGAAGCTCGCCGCAGATCCCATCGTGAAGAATGACGAATGGCTCGCCGAAGCTGCCAAAATGCTTGGCAAGAAGCACAAAGCTCTGAACTACAAAGAAGGGCCCAACCTTCTTCCGAATCCCGGTTTTGAAGAACTAGCCAAGGGTAGCAAAACACCTGTCGGCTGGAAGCTCCGCAACTACGGCAGCAAACCCGGCAATGCTGGAGCTGAGTGGAGCATCGTCATCGACCCGAAGATGGTCCACAGCGGCAAACACGGCTTCCGCGTCATCACCCGGGACGATGCCGACACCAGTTTCTTCGCCGACGTGGCTTTGAAGCCAAACACCGAATACAAGATGAGCGCCTGGATCAAAACTCATAGTTTTCGTGGCAAAGCCAGCCTCAACGACCACATCGGCCGTGCCGAAACCGGCAAGCTCACCCGCAGCCAAGATTGGACCGAAGTCGAAGTCACCTTCAACAGCAAGGACCGCCCGAAAGCCAGCATCAACCTCCTCCATGTCGGCAAAGGCGATACCTACTTTGACGACGTCAGCCTGTGTGAACTCATCGCCGAAGTGGAGGAAGACGAAGCCAAACTCGCTGGAGACGCCAAGCGGGGCGAGAAAATCTTCTGGGAGCATCCTGTCGCCGCCTGCAAGAACTGTCACATTCTCAAAGGGCAGGGAAGTCCAGTCGGTCCAGCCCTGGATGGAATCGCCACGCGCAAGGACGCCGCCTACATCCTCGAAAGCCTCGTCAACCCGAACGCCAAACTGGCGGAAGGTTACACTGCCACGCCGATCAGCCCCATGCCGCCGATGAATCTCATCTTGAAGCCTCAGGAGTTTGCCGACGTGAAGGCTTTCATCATGAGTTTGAAATAAAGCAGGGCTGACATCTTGCGTGACTCAGTTGAACTGGCCGTGTATAGATCGGCCAGCATGACCCACCTGAGGATTGTCATTTTCACTACTATCACGCTGGCTATCGTCAGTTGCCGGACACCTGCTTATCAGGAGCAGGGATGGGCGTCCTACATCGCCGATAGCTATGCCGGGCGCATGACGTCCTCCGGGCAGGTCTATCATCCCGGCTATAGTACAGCTGCGCACAACACACTGCCATTTGGCACTGAAGTGACCGTGAAAAATCTCTATAATGGCCGAAGTGTGAAAGCGATGGTCAATGATCGCTTCCCATCCTATCCAGGGCGAGTGGTCAATCTCTCCGGTGCTGCGGCGCAATACATTGGCATGTCGCAGATGCAGCTTTCTCAGGTCAAGGTGACCGCTGACCGAATCCCTCAGGGCGGGTATTCGCAGCCAGCCTACCAGCAGCAGCCCTATCCTCAACAGCAGGTCCCACAGCAGACGTATGCTCAGCAGCCATATTATCCCCAGCAGCAGGCGGTCTCTCCGCAGCAATCCCTGGTCCCGAACTACCCTTCGCAAGCATCAACGCAACAGCCGGTGCAGAACGCAGCCCCTGCTGCACGAACTTCCATTTTCAAGCGCCTCGGCGGCAACAGCACACCTGCGGCTCCGGCCTATCAGGGCGGCGGAGGACCTCCTCCGGGGTTGAATACTTTTTGAATCGAGTGGCGAACACCCTAGGAAGTCGGTTGAACGAAAGGGGCCACTGGGCATAGCGTCGGAAATGCCATGACGTGGACGCGCTTCATTTCTTTTTGCCTGCTTTTTCTGGCTCTCGGCCTCGCTGGTTGGAGCGGTTGGCATGCTGCGCAGACCCAAAGAACCCCCTCAAGTGATGTGGTCCTGCTCCTGCCCCGAGCTGAATTACCTGCACTGAATCCATTTCTGCCAGCCGATGAGTCGGAGCGGCAGATCTTGGATCTGATTCACGAGCCGCTGCTTCGCATAGATCGCGAGGGGCGATTGGCGACAGCACTCGCTGAGCAATGGAAATGGCATCAGCACATGACCTGTTGGTTTGACTCCGCTGAGGCTGCCCGCGCAGCGGCACTGGAACTGCGTGAGCAACCCGTGGAAAAGCGTGCCATGTGGGATCTCGATACCGTGGTCACTCAGGGGGAGTCGCTGATCGTTCGCTTCACTCGGCCTGAGAGTGCGGTGGCTGCGGAAGTGCAGGCGGTGCTGGCAGCCAGCAGCCCTGCGCCGCTCACGTTCGTTCGCATCAATGCTCCGCTGAGTGCTCGGTTTTCTCTGGAGGCATTCGCCCGTCATGCGGATCATGCCGCGAGCACGAAGCGGCTCTGGTTTGATGAAGACGGCACCTGCGAAATAGTGACGACTCGCACCGGCGTGCAGGCCCAGCAGGCACTCATCGAGTGGCTGGGGCCGCGACATTCACCTGTGCCGGAAATCATCCCACTGGTCGAGGTTGCGGCCCTGTTGGAACCAGTTCTCGATTTCCGCTTGAAGCATGATCTGCGATGGCCATCTGGCAGCCCCATCAGCGCTGCCGATGTGCGCGCCACTCTGGCTTATGTGATGCCTCGTCCATGGCCAGTGGCCGGGCGCGATGCCTTTCGCCAGATCCAGGCCATCGAGGAGCCTGAGCCGGGGCTCGTGAGGATCATCTATCGAAAATCCTACAGCCCCGCGCTCGCGGCCTGGACGACATTGCCCATTCTGTCTCACGAGTGGCTTTCGCGAGTTGTGTCAGAGTTTACCCAGGCACCACCTGGTGCCGGTGTCTGGCAGGTGGACCGCAAGGAGGGTGCTAGGATGTGGCTGAAAAAACGCACTTCTACAGGCGGCGGGGGTGTGGAGCCGCAAATCCAGATGCTCGCGTCCACCTCGGCTTTACAGGCGCGGATCGGCCTCGCCACCAAGTCCTTGGATGTGGCATGGCCGGCTGGGCTTCCGCGCGAAATACTTCAAGCCGAGTACAGCATGAAGACACTGACCACGCCGGCCCGACATCAGATCATGCTCGTTTGGAACACACTATCTCAGACATTGGCTCAGGCGAATGTCAGACGGGCCTTTGGCATGGCTTTGGATCGAGAGGCGTTGCGGCTCTCAATGCCAGGCGGCCTCGGGCGGGCTCATCATAGTTTTTTCCCGCCAGGTTTTTGGTTCTCTTCGACACACGCGCCGAGTCCTCCTGCTCCAGCCGAAGCCGAGCGGATGTTCGCTTCTGCTGGCTGGTTAAAAGACATTCAGGGTCATCTCAAACGAGGAACCGAGGAAATGCGCCTTAGATTGGTCATTCCTGACGGAAATGCGGACCGTCAAAGGCTCGCTTTGGCACTGGCTCAGCAGTGGGGGCATCTTGGCATCGGCATGGACATCGTGGAAGTGCCCGCACGCAGTTATCTCATGGAATTGCAGGCAGGCAGATTTGATGCGGCGCTTGTAGGCGGCGAACTCGCCCCTGGCTGGGATGTACTGCCCTTCTGGCATTCCGCTCAAAGCGGTGGGCATGGTTTGAATGTCAGCCAAATTGCCGATCCGCAACTCGATCTGCTGCTGGAGGCGCTCATGTCTGAGTTTGATCCCGCAGAAATCCCTCGCAGAGCAGCCGCCGTCGAGGCTCGACTGCGTGATCTTCAGCCGGCACTACCGCTTTTTACGGATCTGACCGAGGTTTCCGTGCGGGCGGCTCGTTTCCCGGGCCTTTCGCGGCTGGACAGCACTCGGGGCATCACTCTGCAGGATCTGCTTTCGGCCACATCCGAGGTGGCTCGGCCGCAGACAAAACTTCAAATGCTCCCCCCAGAGTGACTCGTTGATGAACTGGCACTCCGATCTCTTTCGCCGCCTCACCGCCATGCTTCTAGTCATGGGGGTGGGCGGTGTCGTTGCACTCATCTGCGTGCGTGGAGATTATGATCTGTGGGTGCAGTCGTTGGGTGCCGCATCGTGGGCACTTTCATTCGCCACTGCGGTCAGGACACTTCTGGCGATGTTGCTTGCCGTGACATTCGTTGCGTCCACGCGGGTACTCCTGCCTGAGTCACTTGATGGACTCGCGTTTTGGCTGGGAAAAGCATTGGCATTCTTTCCCGTGACCTGCCTGGCTTGGAGCTTTCTCGGCTGGTGGATCGGGCAGCTCGGGTTTCCCATTTGGACTCTGATTCCTGTGACTGAGCCAGAGGCTTCTTTGACTCAGATGGAAGTCTGGGCGCGTTGGTCGTGGTCTTGGATTCCTGGGGTGGGCATCATGGTCTTGCCTCTCACGGGGCAAGGTCTGAGTCTTAGTTTGGAAAGTGATGCTCGCTCACGCGATGTTGGCATCGATCTGTTTGGTCTTTTCGCTTTGATCCTTGCGATCTGCGTGGAGGACATCTTTGCCATAAAAGGAGTCGGCACCCATCTGGCGATGGCGCTTCGTCAGTCCGATGCCCCGAACCTGGCTTCTGCCATCTGGATGCTCACGGCAGTTGGCGTCTCACTTGCCGCCATTCTCTCGATGTCTGAGCGCTGGATGCCTGAGTTCACCGATGCAGGCCGGTGGCTGAAAATGATAAGCGGCACTTTGCTCAAAATGGGCGCGTGGGGCCTGTCTGGATACATCCTGCTCCAGGCTATGTCCATGGATCCTCGGAGTGGCGGAGTTTCGGCGGAGTTGCTGAGCGTTTTTGATGACCCCCTGTCTATTCTGCGCGTCGGGTTCTCCTGGATGCTCGGAGCCTTGGCGCTGTGGGCTTTAGGACGCTTTATCCAGCCCCGCTGACTCCACTCCACCGGCCTTTCTTTCATGACTTCCGGGCTATTTCATCCCGGCTTCAGGCAGGTGAGAAAAAAGACCTGTTCACAGGCATAAAAACCTTTGCATGAGGGGTGAGCTTGCTACCCTCAAAACCAGCCCATCGAGCACGTTTCTGGAGCGGTGTTTTGGACAGACTCAGGCGATGGCAAACCGACAACTTTTATGCCCGACGAAATCATTGAGTCCATCGATTCAAACTCCACCGCCGTAGCCTCTGACCAGGCTTACGGCGCCGATCAAATCCAGAAACTGGAAGGGCTCGAAGCCGTCCGCCTCCGTCCCGGCATGTACATCGGAGATCCCGATGAGCGCGGGTTGCATCACTGCGTCTTCGAGGTGGTGGACAACTCCATCGATGAGCATCTTGCGGGGAACTGCAAAAACATCTGGATCACCATCCACTCCGACGGCTCCATCAGCATCCAGGACGACGGACGCGGCATCCCCGTGGAAATGCACAAGGTGGCAAAGATCCCCACCGTGGAGCTCGTCCTCACCAGCCTGCACGCAGGTGGCAAATTCGGCGATGGTGCGTATGAATTCTCCGGCGGTCTGCACGGCGTGGGCGCGAAGTGCACGAATGCACTCTCCGACTGGTTTAAATGCGAGGTCTTTCGCGACGGCAAGATCTACGCCATCGGCTTCGAGCGCGGGAAGACCACCGAGCCGCTCACCGTGCTGGGTGATCTGGATGATCCGAAGGCCACGGGCACGAAGATCTCGTTCTTCCCTGATGCCACCATCTTCACCATCACCACGACCTATGTTTTTGATCGTCTATTGACTCGTCTGCGTGAGCTGGCCTTCCTCAACCCTGGGATCAAAATCACCCTCAAAGACGAGCGTCCCGAGTCACTGCGGGAGGAGGTGCTTCTCTATCAGGAAGGTGTGAAGCAATTCGTCAGAGAGCTGGGTGAGAACAAAGAAAAGGTCCACCCAGATGCCATCCCACTCGCGGGTCGCCGCGAACTCCTGATCGACGACAAGAAAAAATTCATCCTCGTGGATTGCGTGCTGCAATGGAACAAGGGGATCAATGAGCAGACGCTCTGCTTCGCCAATGCCATTCCCAATCCCGATGGCGGCACGCACTACAGCGGCCTGAAAGGCGCGCTCACCCGCGCCGTGAATGCCTACATCAAGGCCTACCCGCAGAACTTTAAAGACTACAAAGACAAGATCCCGGAGATCAAAGGTGAAGACTGCCGTGAAGGTCTCATCTGTGTGCTGAGCGTGAAGCTGCCCAACCCGCGCTTCAACTCCCAGACAAAGGTAAAGCTGGTCAATGGCGAGGTCGAAGGCGTGGTCGGCTCCATCGTTTATGAAGGGCTCATGCGTTTCTTCGACGAGAACGCTGTCACGGCGAAGGAGGTCATCGCTCAAGTCATCATCGCCGCCAAATCCCGTGAAGCTGCGGAGCGCGCACGGACCGCGATCCGAAAGGATGCGATGAGCAGCGGCGGACTGCCTGGTAAGCTGGCGGACTGCTCTGAACGTGATCCGGCGAAGACCGAACTCTTCATTGTCGAAGGTGACTCCGCCGGTGGCTCCGCCAAGATGGGCCGCAACCGCCACAACCAAGCCATCCTCCCCCTGCGTGGAAAACTCATCAACACCGAGAAGGCACGCTTGGAAAAGGTACTCATGAACAAGGAAGTTCAGACCATGATCACCGCC